>JAITDQ010000312.1 GCA_031282485.1 Tannerella sp.
GTGAAATACTGGTAGAAACTGTAGTTCGATTCGAAACCGAATGTGGCCGAAACGTTGTGTGTTTCATCTAAGAACGAGCGCTTGTAGTCGCCGAAGAACTGGAGCGTATACTCCTTGTAGTCATAATTGGTGTAGGTCAGGCTGACAGGGTAGCTGGGGCCGGGATTCCCTTCCAGGTCATACTGGGGGGCTGTTTTCTGCCACAACTTGCTGTTGGAGACTCCGATCCGGTAATTTCCTCCGGCTCTCACTTTCAATCCTTCCACGCCATACACGTTCCAGTCGGCATTGAACAGGCCGTCAATCATCTTGTACGTCGTTTTGTTGTAACCGGACTCCATCGAAATTTCGGCCACCGGATGGTCGTATATTGCGTAGATTTGTCCCATCGGATTATACGCCAGTTGGTACGGTTTCTGATTCTGAATATGTCCCCAGGTTGCAGAGTAACCGCTAGTGTTGTATTGCGTCAGGGGCGAGCGCATATCATAGATGTATCCGTTCAGTCCGAAATTCAGCGTCAGTCCGATGTCCTTGAATTCGGACGTCTCGTTCATCGTGAGGTTGTGGCGCTTGAGCCAGTTTGAATTTTCTTTGTAAATCGACTGCTGGTCGTATGTCTGGAAAGACACGTAGTACTTGTTGAAATCCGACCCTCCCCTCACAGCCAGGGCATGTTTCTTTTCCGGGGCAAAAGCCCGCAATGTGACTTTCTGCCAGTCGGTATTGGGATAATTGTACGGATCGGACCCGGTTCGGTACTTCTCTAATTCCTCCGCTGTCCATATCGGGTCAACGCCGTATAGTTCGCGGACGAAATTCTCGTACGTGGCCTTTTCATACGAATCGAGTTTTCTTTCCAGATAAGTCGGTTCGCTCCAGTTGTGGTTAAAGCTGTAGTCCACGCGCAGGCCTTTGAGGCCTCCCTTGGTCTTGACCACAATTACGCCGTCGCCTGCCCGTGCGCCATACACGGCGGTCGACGAAGCATCCTTGAGCAGAGACATGGATTCGATGTCGTCCGGATTGAGGTTCTCAAAGTCCTGCCAGGGCATGACAAAACCGTCGATCACCACAATCGGCGTACCCCCGCCGCGAATGGAAATGGTCGATTTCTTGTTGATACCGCCGCCCGAACGGGTGACAATCAGTCCGGAAGCGCGGCCGGCCAGTGCATCGGTGATGTTGGCGACCGGCACATTCTTTATTTTACTCGCGTCGACCGTCGAAATGGACGTCGTCAGGTTTCGTCGCGAAGTAGTGCCGTAACCCGTCACCACGACTTCGTCCAGCAGCTGGGTGTCTTCAATAAGTGTGATTTGAAACTCCGTCTGACTGCCCACAGTCACATTTTGGGTAACAAACCCGACATAGGAAATCTGTAATACCGCATTCCGTCCCACAGTCAGGGTAAATTTCCCGTCTGCATCAGTGCCGGTACCGTTCAGCGTACCTTGCTCCTTGATGTTCACTCCGGGGAGCGGTTCGCCCGTCTGGTCGACTACCGTGCCCGAGATTTGGGTTTTACTCTGTTGCAGCTCAAGTGTTTCCGAAGAATTGCCGCCGCGAGCGCTTGCCGTCCATATCCCCATCATCAGGAGGAATGCGGACAGCGTCATAATATTTACAAGTTTTTTTAGTTTGGCATTCTTTATGCCGTTAATTAATGTGTTTGTCATATTGTTATATGATTTTAATTTGTTTTATCAGGTATATTTCTCTCTTTAAAGTTGACGCGACCGGGATACGATACCAGCGCTTCCGGCCGTTTTGCTGTCATTCGTTCATTCTGTTTTGTTTCATAGGCATTCCGTTTTTTAAAGATTATTGACTGTGGCTGTCCGAACAGTTGAAATTCAGAGATTCGAACGGCCTGTTTATACTCACAACTTTGGTTTCAATTCAATTTTTTTCATTGCTTTTAATTTAATATTTTCCCGGAGTGAGCCGCGAGTTGGTTTCGCCCGAAGAGACGTCGGTCAGTGTGTTAACATTCGTATCCGAAGAGGCCATTCCGCGTACTTCCGGCGATAATTTCTTCAGTGCGTTACGCACTTCGGCGGTTGGTGTCGCCAGCAGCGAGAGGCTGTGTTCGCTGTTATTCCACGTGGTCCGGTCGCCGATAAAAACGCCATTGACGCCTAAGCTGTAATGCGACAGGCCAAATTCTACCTGTTTGGTGTTACACACCCCTTCCAACGCGAGTTCTTTCAAAATTTCGTATGACGCCTTCATGGTAACGGCGTTGATATCACTGCGCCGCGTAACGGCGATGGCTATCAGGTCGTCAACATTCATTGACCCTGATGACACTACACGACCGAAACGGTCGTCCTTGCGTGCTGTAAACAGCAATTTGTAGAGTTTTACGATGATTTTAAATAATTTTGCCTTGTTACACATGGTACAATTTCTTTAATTAATAAATAAAATATTGGATAAATCACTCTAATAAAAACGTAACGGGCGCGAGAAGAGGGAAGGTTTGCTTCCGAACTTCGTGCGTCCGTATGAAAAGTATGATAAGCCGTATGGCTTGCCATTTTGTGAAAAAATGTATATTGATGTGCGCACATATTTTGCCCGCGATCAAACACGCGAACGCAAAAAGTGCGTATAATATGTAGTATATATCTATTAGTAAGTCTTGTGTGTGTGTGTGTGTGTGTGTGTGTGTGTGTGTGTGTTTAATAAACTATTCAAAACAAACAAATTTAAAGGCATAAATAATGTTAATGCCTCCATGTTTTTTGTTTCCTGTATGAATAACGTACTGTGTCTCATCTTTTTTGTTTATTAAACGCATTTATTTTATAATTGGCGCCAAAGATAAACTGTTTTTTTCATTTACCATAAGCAAAAACAAAAAAATATTGCAGCATTATGAAAGTTTAACGTTTGCGTCGCTAACTGTGTTTCACCGCGCCCAAAAAAGATTTAGCCTTTATCATTGCCGAAACTTGCAAAACCGAAATCTTTCATGTAAATTTGCACACTCGATTATTCATTTTAATTATTTATCAATGAAGATTTTAAAATATATACTGGTATTTGCGGCTATATGGCTGCCGGCGGAAAGCATATTTTCACATCCGGAAGAAAATCCGGAGGAAAACTTAACCGCCGCAACAGCGGCTCCGGACACGATTGTCGTGTTAAACAAAGCCGACTTCCTGGCGAAAGTGTACAATTACGAAAAGCATCCGCAGGAATGGGTTTACGAAGGGAAACTTCCCTGTATCATTGATTTTTATGCCGACTGGTGTGGCCCGTGCAGAAAGGTGGCGCCGGTCTTAAAAGCGCTCGCGGCCGAATATAAGGGAAAACTCATCATCTACAAGATTGACGTCGACAGAGAAAAGGAATTAGCCCGCCTTTTCGGTGTGAGCAGCATACCGATGTACCTTTTTATTCCTGAAAAAGACAAGCCTCAAACATCCGTAGGAGCGATGCCGCGCGAATCGTTTGAAAAAGTCATCAAAGAATTTCTGCTTAAAGATTCCGAATAAACAAACGTTTGCGGGAAACTTAAAGCTTCACTGGCGGCAGGTATTGCCGAGCGACAGTTTTATCCAGTCTTTCCTGCGGTTTTCCTGCTTTGCTTTGCTGAACGCATTGTCGCGCACCTGAGCGCCGGGATGTCCTTTGGCCAGATCGGCGGAATGAGCGGCAATCTTATAACTCAGCAAATCGGTCTGCATACATTCCACATTCGTTATGCCGGCCTGACTTTTAAGTCCGCCGATAAGTGAAGCGCCGTACCACGCCATTTGCGCGCCTCCTATAGCCGCCGCAATGTGTTCATGTCCGACCGCCAGGTCGGAAGCAACCATACCCGGCGAAAAAAACGGAACCCCTTTGCATATATAGCGATACTCCTTCATATAAACTTCGATCTTGTTCATCGGGATATGTCCCGGCCCTTCGACCATAACTTGGACATGATGTTTCCATGCGGTTTCAACAAGTTCCCGCATTTCGGCAAGTTCGGCAAGCTGCGCCTCGTCGTTCGCATCGTAGATTGAACCGGGTCGCAGTCCGCTGCCCAGCGATATGACGGCGTCATACGTGCATGCCATCTCACAAATCTCCGGGAAATGAGTATTCAGGAAATTCTCTTCCCCGTGTACCGTCATCCATTCGGCGAGGGTCTTCCCCGCATGGGAAACGATACCCGTCAGCCTGTGCGAAGTCAGCTCAAGATGCCTGCGTTTCATCGCCGCATGTACGGAAATAAAATCAACACCCTGCTCCAGCTGTTCCGTTAACGCGCTGCGATAATGCTCCCACGACAGGTCGGCAACCAAGCCCCCCGCCTTTGCCAGCGCATGATATAACGGAGGCGCACCGACAGGAACCGGAGAATTGCGCACCAGATATTCACGCGTCGCGGCAGAAGATTCCGTACGTGATATGTCCATCAGCGTATCTACTCCGAGACAGCAGTTAAGGCGTATCTTATCGACGTCATTCTTCGTAAAGAACTTCCCCATACATATATTACTGTTTATCTTCACACGAAAACGGCTGCCGATGATCATCGGTTCAAGCTCCAAGTGGTTGACGTTTGCCGGGATAACGGCGCGTCCGGCAGCAATCTCCCTGCGAACGAAATCCGGCGTAATGTACGACTTCAGTCCAAGCGCCTCTACCTGCTGATTCTCACGTATCGCAACGTATTCCATTTCCGGGGTTATCATGCGTTTTTTCGCATAATACATTTGCGTAATACATTTCCCCGCCTTCGCACAAAAGGATGTTTTTTTAGTCACATCACTTTTAAGCACAATATCCTTACGGCGAGCGTACCACGACGTACGTATACGCGGCAACGCTTCCGGAAAATCAGCTTTAAACGCACTGTCTCCGTAAGGACCTGAAGTGTCATATACAACGACGGGATTATTTTTCTTTACAACCTTACCGTTATCTGTTTCGACAACCGTATCGGAAAGGTTTATCTGACACATTCCGACCCGCACGTTATTGATTTTTCCTTCAACATATATCTTTTTCATCACCCGGATTTTTATTTTTACCCGTGCAAAAATAGTAAAAGTCAATATAAATACCTACTTTTGTGCCGTAAAATATTGATGAAAAAATAAAACATGAAGTATAATACGAACGCAAAACCCTTGGCTCTTCCTGAATATGGCCGTAACATTCAGAACATGGTAGACCACTGCCTGACGATAGAAAATCGCGAGGAACGCAACCGTTGCGCCAACGCGATCATCAGTATAATGGGAAATTTGTTCCCCCACCTGAGAGACGTCAGCGACTTCAAACATATCCTGTGGGATCATCTGGCAATAATGGCCGATTTCAAACTGGATGTGGATTATCCCTACGAAATTATAAAGAAGGAAAACCTGCATCAGCGTCCGCCCCGTATCCCTTACAGTGAGACGGAAATGATATACCGTCACTACGGGCAAACGCTCGAACGCCTCATTAACAAAGCCGCCATGATGGAAGATGGAAACGAAAAAGAAACGTTGATATTCCTGATTGCCAATCAGATGAAAAAATCATTCCTGATATGGAATAAAGACTCTGTCGACAACCAGAAAATACTGAAAGACTTGGCCGAACTGTCCGAAATGCGAATCGTCCGGAATCCGGACACGTTCAGGCTTGCCGACACCTCCGACCTGATTGATACGGCTGCGCGGAATACGAATAAGAAAAACAAAAAAAATCATTCACGCAAGGGATAATGAGTTCGTTCATCATAGAAGGCAATTGCAGATTAAACGGAAACATCCGCCCGCAGGGAGCGAAAAATGAGGCGTTGCAGATTATCTGCGCCACATTGCTGACCCCCGAAAAGGTGGAGATCCATAACATACCGGATATCCTCGACATCCGTAATCTGATTTGTTTACTTCAAAAAATGGGCGTCAAAACCGAACGTTTGTCGGATGAAGCCTGTTCTTTTCAGGCGGATGAACTTGATATGAATTATATTTATTCGGAAGAATATGCATGCAAAGCCGCATCATTAAGAGGCTCGGTGCTCATGGTAGGCCCGTTACTCGGACGTTTCGGCAAAGCCGTACTTCCGCAAACCGGAGGCGATAAGATCGGACGCCGCCGGCTTGACACACACCTGACAGGATTACAGACACTGGGAGCGGCATTTAATCACGGCATACGGCATCATCTTTGCGAAATAACCGCCCCCAAAGGCTTGAAAGGCGAATACATGCTGCTCGACGAAGCCTCCGTCACCGGAACGGCCAATATCATCATGGCCGCCGTGCTTGCGGAAGGCGTTACAACCATCTATAACGCCGCCTGCGAGCCGTATATCCAGCAACTGTCGAAAATGCTCAACAGCATGGGCGCAAAAATACAGGGCATCGGTTCAAACCTGCTTACGATCGAGGGCGTAACGGCTTTGCACGAAACAAAACACACGATACTCCCCGACATGATCGAAGTAGGCAGTTTTATCGGCATGGCCGCCATGACCGGCTCGGAGATAACAATCACAAATACGGCATACGACAAACTTGGCATCATACCGGAATCGTTTCGCCGGCTCGGCATCAGACTCGAAAAAAAGGGAGACGACATTTTCATCCCGGCACAGGATAAATATCAGATAGAAACATTTATGGACGGCTCCATTATGACGATAGCCGACGCCCCGTGGCCGGGACTGACGCCCGACCTGCTGAGTGTGATGCTGGTCGTCGCCACACAGGCCGAAGGAAGCGTGTTGATACACCAGAAAATGTTCGAAAGCCGGTTGTTTTTCGTGGACAAACTGATTGACATGGGTGCACAAATCATTCTGTGCGACCCGCATCGGGCAACCGTCATCGGACTGGGCAACCGTCAGAAACTAAGATGTGCAAAAATGGTATCGCCCGATATCCGCGCGGGAATAGCCCTGCTTATCGCCGCGATGAGCGCTAACGGAACAAGCCGGATCGATAATATTGAACAGATTGACCGGGGATACCAGCGTATCGACGAACGCCTGAACAAACTCGGAGCGCACATTTCAAGAAAAAATGCATGATGATTAAAAAAGAAGAATTAGTTAAAATAGGACACTTTGCCAAACCGCATGGAATAAAGGGCGAAATATCGCTTGTGACGGATTATGATCCGGCTGACATTCCCTGCGATGATCCGTATATCGTTTGTGATATGGACGGCATACCGGTACCTTTTTTTATTGATTCGTGCAGGCAGAAAAGCAATACAACGGCGCTCATCGGGCTTGACGGCATTGATTCCGAAGAAAAAGCAAAGCTTTTCACCGGAAAACCGGCCTGTATCCCGGCCGATATGTTACCGTCGCACGACGAAGATATGACCGGCTGGAAACATATCACAGGTTATACGGTATCGGACGAAAAATTCGGGACGATCGGGCCGGTAACGGATATCGACGACAAAACGATGAATATCCTGTTGACGGTCGATTGCAGGGAAAAGGAAATACTTATTCCGGCGGCGCTGGTGACGGCGGTCGATTCGGAACGGAAAACGATCGAAGTAGCGCTGCCTGAAGGCTTTTGGGAAATATAATATAGATGTAGATATGAAACGGAAACATCCAAACAAATCATTCTGGAAACGTATACGATTCAAGTATAAGTTTATGTTTTTCAACGAATCTACCCTGGAAGAGGTCTGGTCCGTTCGTTTGTCACAGCTGTCGGTTTTCATTTATGTATGCGTATTTGCCTTCATCCTGATAACGCTTACATCCGTAATTATCATACTGACCCCCATACGCAACTACCTGCCCGGATACTTGGATGTAGAGGTGCGTAAAGCGATTCTCGAGAACGCGCTAAGAGCGGATTCCCTGGAAGAAAGGCTCTCCGCCCAGTCCAATTACATCAAAAACATATCCGGCATCCTGTCCGGGAATATCAACATCGACTCGATACAGTACAGCGATTCGATGTCGTTCGTGACATCCGATTTCGACATCCCGCGCAGTGACAGGGAATCTACATTCATTGAAAAATTCGAGGAAGAAGAAAAATACAACCTCACGGCATTAAACCCCAATCCGCCCCAGACGGAAATGTTTTTCTACCGGCCTCTGAACGGCATCATATCTTCTGCCTTCGATGAAGAGAAAAGACATTTCGGAATAGACCTGACATCCGCGCCCAAGACGAATGTGCTGGCCACACTCGACGGAACGGTTATCTACACGGGATTCGATCCCAAATACGGAAATGTGATATCTTTGCAGCATAAAAATGATTTTATATCCATATATAAACATAACGATATACTCCTAAAAGAGATTGGAGACCGCGTAATCACCGGCGAGGCGATTGCTGTCGTGGGAAATACGGGCGAGCTGTCAACAGGACCGCACCTGCATTTCGAATTGTGGCATAAGGGAACTCCCGTCAACCCGGAAGAGTATATTGCATTTTAAGTTGAAACAGTAAAATGGCAAGACAGTTAGCTATATTAGGTTCTACCGGTTCGATAGGCGCACAGGCGTTAGAGGTAGTAAGCGCTCACCGGGAGTTATTCGAGGTGTACGCATTGACGGCCAACGACAATGCCGAACGGCTGATCGAACAGGCGCACCGGTACATGCCCGATACGGTAGTCATTGCCAACGAAAAAAAATATCCCGAAGTAAAAGAAGCGCTCGAAGACCTCCCGATAAAAGTATGGGCGGGAGCAGACGCTATCGCCCAGGTTGTCACCGCAGAACCGATCGACATGGTGCTGACAGCCATGGTCGGTTATTCCGGCCTTCGCCCGACGGTCGAAGCCGTCAAAGCAGGCAAAGCCATAGCGCTTGCCAACAAGGAAACGTTAGTCGTAGCAGGCGAGCTGGTAACAAACCTCGCAAAAGAAAGGGAAGTCCCCATTATCCCGGTCGACTCCGAACATTCGGCCATTTTCCAGTGTCTCAACGGCGAATGGCGCAACCCGATAGAAAAAATACTGCTTACCGCTTCGGGCGGCCCGTTCTTCAACCGTACGAAAGAGGAACTTGCGTCGGCAACAAAGGAAGAAGCGCTCAAACATCCGAACTGGAACATGGGCGCCAAGGTGACGATCGATTCGGCATCGCTGATGAACAAAGGATTTGAAATGATTGAGGCCAAATGGCTTTTCGATGTTCAACCGGAACAGATCGAAATCGTCGTTCATCCGCAATCGATCATACACTCCATGGTTCAGTTCGAAGACGGCGCAATCATGGCGCAGTTAGGCATCCCCGACATGAAACTGCCCATATCGTATGCCTTCTCCTATCCCAAACGGCTGAAAAGTCCGTCCGTAAGACTGGATTTCTTTTCCTGCCGCTCGCTTACCTTCGAACGTCCCGACACGGAAAAATTCCGAAATCTGGCGTTCGCTTTCGAAGCCGTGCGCAAAGGCGGAAACATGCCGTGCATACTGAATGCCGCAAACGAAATCGCTGTGTCCGCTTTCCTTCAGGGCAAAACAGGTTTTCTGCAGATGAGCGATATCATAGAACAGACGATGACAAAATCATCCTTCATTACAAATCCCGTTTACGAGGATTACGTCCGCACCGATACGGAAGCCCGCCGTATCGCGGAAGAATTTATAACTGAAAGCAAACTTACAAATTAACAGACAATATGGAAATATTTTTAATAAAAGCTGCACAGCTGATTTTTAGCCTCTCAATATTGGTGGTCATTCATGAATTTGGGCATTTCATATTCGCCCGCATATTCAAGGTGCGGGTTGAAAAGTTTTATCTGTTCTTTGACCCCTGGTTTTCGCTGTTCAAATTCAAACCGAAAAACAGCGATACGGAATATGGCGTCGGCTGGCTGCCGCTTGGCGGATACTGCAAGATATCCGGCATGATAGACGAAACGATGGACAAAGAGCAAATGGCGCAACCGCCCAAACCATACGAATTTCGCTCCAAACCCGCGGGTCAACGGCTGCTCATCATGACGGCAGGAGTGATTTTTAACTTTTTACTCGCCTTATTCATCTACTCAATGGTATTATTTTACTGGGGCGACACCTACCTCCCCCTGAAAAATGTAACCTGCGGTATGGAATATAGCAGTACGTTCAAAAATATCGGCTTCCGGGACGGCGACATCTTATTGAAAGCCGACACGACAGCGCTCGAACGTTTTGATGAGAACTGCATGCGTCAGGTAGTAAACGCACGTACGGTAACCGTTCTCAGGGACGGGAAAAACGTCGTTATCGACATCCCCGGAGACATGATGGAACGGATTCTCCGGGAAAAGGAAGGCTTTGCCTATTACCGTTCCCCGTTGATTATCACCAGTGTCCAATCGCAGTCGGCTATCGAAGCGGGACTGAAAAAAGACGACCGGATAACGG
Source organism: Tannerella sp. (assembly GCA_031282485.1). GTDB lineage: Bacteria > Bacteroidota > Bacteroidia > Bacteroidales > Tannerellaceae > Tannerella. Next base: position 10,351 of record JAITDQ010000312.1, read on the forward strand.
GTGTTAACGGAGTGGGCACCCCTGTTACATCGGATGTCGCAAATGAATTATATGCCAACCGGGGAGAAACCGTAAGGATAGATATTTTGCGCAACGGACAGCCACTTTCGGTAAATGCCCCGATTGATTCGCTGGGATTTCTTGGAATACAATACAACAACAGTCCTGCCTCAATCTACGAGACGGTTACTGTAAAATACAGTTTCTTCGGTTCATTCCCCGCAGGGGTAAAACTGGGCGTCAACACGCTCAAGGGTTACGTGAACGACATGAAATATGTATTTACGAAAGAAGGCGCAAAAAGTGTCGGCGGATTCGGCGCAATCGGCAACCTGTTCCCGGCCTCATGGAACTGGCGCATATTCTGGGAACGCACGGCATTCCTGTCAATCATACTTGCCTTTATGAACATCCTTCCGATCCCCGCCCTCGACGGCGGACATGTGATGTTTCTGCTCTACGAAGTCGTTACACGGCGCAAACCGGGAGACAAATTCCTCGAATACGCCCAGATAACGGGTATGATTATATTATTTTCTTTGCTTATCTTTGCAAACGGAAATGATTTGTTTAGATTTTTTTCCCGTTAAACAGAAAGGATAATTATGATAAAAGCATTGCATCAATTAGGGGACTACGTACTTCTTATGAAGAAGGCCATTGCCATACCTACGCGATGGAATATGTTTTTCAAACAGTTAGTGAAAGAGATATACAAACTCGGCGTAGACTCGATCTGGATTGTTATTATTATATCCGTCTTTATAGGAACCGTAATCGCCATCCAGATATCGCTAAACATAAGTTCACCCCTTATCCCCATGTTTACGATAGGTTATACAACGCGCGAGATTATTTTGCTGGAGTTTTCTTCCTCGATCATGTGCCTCATCCTTGCAGGCAAGGTAGGCAGTAACATTGCATCCGAGATCGGCACGATGCGCGTCACCGAGCAGATCGACGCAATGGAGATGATGGGCGTCAATTCCGCAAATTTTCTTATTATGCCTAAAATCGCAGGACTGATGATATTCATACCTGTGCTGGTCATATTCAGTATGACCACCGGGCTTGCCGGGGGCATAGCGGCAAGTTATACGGGAGGAGGGATGACGCCTTCGTCTTTTGAGTTCGGGCTTCAGTATTACTTCAACTCGTTCTATATCTCATATTCGATCATAAAATCCGTAGTCTATGCATTCATCATATCGTCGATTGCTTCTTTTTTCGGATATACGGTAAAAGGCGGATCGTTAATGGTAGGCAAAGCAAGCACAAACGCCGTCGTTATGAGCAGTATCATGATCTTGCTGGCCGATGTAATATTAACACACATAATGCTGACTTGATATGATAGAGGTAAAACACCTGATAAAATCATTCGACGGGAGAATCGTCATCAATGATATCAGCACGGTTTTTGAAACCGGGAAGATAAATCTTATTATAGGGCGAAGCGGTTCGGGAAAAACGGTTCTGCTGAAAAACGTAATCGGCCTGATGAAACCGGACGCGGGAGAAATTATATTTGACGGACGCAATATCCTGAATATGAGCAAGCGGGAGACCCTTCTTCTGCGACGTGAAATGGGGCTGTTGTTTCAAGGCTCCGCCCTGTTCGACAGCATGACCGTACTGGAAAATGTAATGTTCCCGCTGGATATGTTTTCGAAGGAAACCGTACGGGAGCGCAGGAAACGGGCTGTGTCCTGTCTGGAAAGGGTCGATTTGTCCGGAACATACGATTTATACCCGTCGGAAATAAGCGGCGGTATGATGAAACGCGCCGCTATTGCACGCGCTATCGCATTACAGCCCAAATACCTGTTCTGCGACGAACCGAATTCGGGACTGGATCCGAAAACCGCCCTGATCATAGACGGCCTGATCCATGGCATCACCGAAGAATACGGCATGACAACCGTTATCAACACACATGATATGAATTCGGTGATAAATATCGGCGAGAATATCATTTTTATCAAAGACGGCATCAATGAATGGAACGGCACCAAAGAGCAGGTTATAAG
>JAITDQ010000058.1 GCA_031282485.1 Tannerella sp.
CAGGCCGTTTGAAAGCAGGCAGACGGTTTCGCGGCTAAAAGTCGAGAACGTCGTAAATCCCCCGCAGAAACCGACGACGAAGAACAGCCTGAAATTACCCGCAGACAGCATCCCGCGTCCGGACATGAAACCCAACGCCATGCCGATGAGCAGGCATCCGCTTAAATTTATCGCCAGCGTGGCAAGCGGGAATCCGTCCCGGATTTTGAGCCAGCGCCATTCGCCGATCAAAAACCTCAGAACCGAGCCAAGCGCACCTCCAAGGGCTACTAAAAGAATCTGTTTCATCATCTGCCGTTTATTTTCCGGGTCGGGGAAATCCGCCGGCCGACGTCATGGCAAAGATGCCTTTCTGCTTCGAACGGATGTCTTCTACGAGATAGAAAGCCTTGGAATCGAATTTTTCGATTATTCCAACCACTTGCCGGTAGGACTTGCGGCTTACGACCGTTTCTACAATATCGACCTGCGAAACGGAGCCTTCGCCACGTATGAATGTCGAGCCGAAACCGTTGCGGTGAAGTTCTTTTGTAAGGTCATGACCGTAGTTTTTCGCATATACGCGGAACAGAATATATCCGAGCGCTATCCTGTTTTCCACAAGAATGCCCACATAATTGCCCGTTGCATAGCCTGCCGCATAAGATACGTAATGCAGGAGACTGTTTGCGTGCGAAAATATCTGGGAGATAATTACCACCCAGATGAAAACTTCAAAAAATCCGACGACCGGCGCCTTGTACCGTTCCCCTTTCGAAACAAATATTATACGTAGCGTACCCAGCGTCACATCGCATATCCGGCCAAAAAAGATGATGACCGGCAATAACCAGGAATGGGTTTCAAATATTTCAAACATAATCTTGCTTTATTGTTCAGACTGCAAAGATATGCAAGTTTTTTTGTACCTTTGCACATTCAAGTGATAATTTTATGGCAGCAAAAGAAAAGTTAAGTAATAATATTCAAATCAGGAATAAACGCGCATCGTTTGATTATGAATTTATTGAGACGTTCGTCGCGGGCGTTGTGCTTACGGGGACGGAAATAAAATCAGTCCGTCTGGGAAAAGCAAGCCTTGTCGATACGTACTGTATCGTCGAACACGGTGAAGTATGGGTTAAAAACATGTATGTGGCGGAATATTTTTACGGTACGTACAATAACCATTCCGTACGCCGCGAACGGAAACTGCTGCTGAACAAAAAAGAAATACGAAACATTGCATCTGCGGCAAAAAACAGCGGTTTTACGGTTGTACCGGCGAAACTTTTCATAAACGACAAAGGTCTGGCGAAAATGGTTATCGCCATTGCCAAAGGAAAAAAAGAATACGATAAACGCCACGCCCTGAAAGAACGCGACGATAAACGGGAAATCAGCAGGGCTTTCATGAAGTAAGCGAAGAAAATGCAAGCACACAGGTTGAATTTTAAAATAAAAAACGAAAGCGTACCGGTATTCAAGTAATGCGGTTCCCGCAGAAAAATAATTTATAGATTATGGATTATATAGAAATAAAAGGGTATAAATCAATCAAAAATCAGAAAATTGATTTGAAGAATATAAACATTCTCATTGGCGCCAACGGAAGCGGTAAAAGTAATTTTGTTTCCTTTTTTGAGTTTTTGAATAAACTTTGCAGCAGGAATTTAAATGAATACATTGCGTTGAAGGGCGGAGAGGATAAGATGTTGTATGGCGGCCGGGACGTTACGAATGAAATATCTTTTAAAATGGAGTTTGACAGCGGAGCAAACGGTTATTCCGCAAAACTGAAATCGGGAGATACGTCTTTTATATTCACGGATGAAAGGTTGATTTATAAGGGAAACAATGGCGTGAATATAGCGTGTAATCAAAATGAAGCAAGGCTAACGGTAACGGATAATCACAGGGCAAAACAGGTCATTCACTATTTGGAGGGCTTTAAAAAATATCATTTCCATGATACCGGCGCCAAATCACCGTTTACTCAAATGAGTCATATCGAAAACGACATTTATTTCCTGTATGAAAAAGGAGAAAACCTGGCGGCTTTTTTGTATCATGTAAAAGAAACAAAGCCGCATGTATATTTCCGCATGATATTAACAGTTCAGAGTATTGCTCCTTATTTTTCCGATTTCTTTTTTCAGCCCAACAGGGAAAACTATTTAAGGCTTCAATGGAAAGATAAATATAATAATACGATCTACGGTGTAAACGATTTGTCTGACGGAACAATCCGGTTTATTGCATTAACGGTTTTGTTTATGCAACCCGAATTACCCAAAACAATTATTATCGACGAACCGGAATTGGGACTTCATCCGGCTGCCATTGCAAAGTTGGCCGGATTGATAAAGTCTGCTGCATCAAAGGACTGTCAGGTTATTCTGGCAACACAGTCAGCCGATTTAATCAGTTACTTTCAGCCCGAAGATATTATAACCGCAGATCGGGAAAACGGAAAATCCGTTTTCAAAAGACTGGATTCCGGGTCTTTGTCTGTATGGCTAAGCGAAGATTACACCCTTGACGACCTGTGGAAAAGAAATGTTATACTTGCAGGACAACCTGATTACAGATAAGACATGAAAAGAGTAATCGTTATTTGCGAAGGACATACGGAAAGAGAGTTTTGTCAAAAAACATTATATAATTATTTCCTGAAAAAAAATATAGCCATTACAGCTGTTTTAATAAAGAAAAGCAATGGCGGTATCGTAAAATGGAAATTTTTAAAAGAACAGATCGAAAACCATTTGAAAGAAGATCATGAGGTTTATGTAACGCTTTTATATGACAAGATTGTTTATGGTAATATCATTGCCGAAACAATCGGACTTGATCGAATCATAAACAAAAGTCCCCGTTTCGGCAGTTGGATTGGTAAAATCAGTCGGATTAACGGATAATAAAATTTACAAATGTATGAATGACATGGAAATCAAAATAAAAAATATTCTCTCGGAGCAGATACTTATCCTCGACGGCGGAATGGGTACCATGATACAGCAGTACGGCCTGACCGAAGAGGATTACCGCGGAGAGGCTTTCGCCCGATACGAAGGACAAATGCGGGGAAACAACGACATACTGAATATCACCCGTCCCGACGTGATCGGCAATATACACCGGCAGTATCTTGACGTCGGCGCGAATATCTTTTCGACAAATACGTTTAATGCCAATTCCATTTCCATGGAAGACTACGGCGTCCAGTCGCACGTCCGCGAGATAAACCTTGCCGCCGGCCGACTTTCGCGCAAAACGGCGGATGACTATATGAAAGAACATCCCGAAAGAACGGTATTTGTCGCCGGCTCGATAGGCCCGACGAACAGGACGGCTTCGATGAGCCCGGACGTCAACGACCCCGCTTATCGCGCTGTTACCTGGACGGATTTGTACGATGCATATTACGAACAGGCGGAAGCGCTGATTGACGGAGGCGTAGATATCCTTCTGTTCGAAACGGTGTTCGATACCTTAAACGTAAAAGCCGGGCTTGATGCCGCCGTCGAGGTGATGCGGAATAAAGGGCGGGAATGGCCTGTCATGCTCTCGCTCACGCTGTCGGGCAAGGGAGGACGCACGTTCTCCGGCCAGACGCTGGGCGCCTTTCTCGCCTCCGTTCAGCACGTTCCGCTGATAAGCGTAGGCCTTAACTGTTCGTTCGGAGCGTCCGACATGAAACCTTACCTGAAGGAACTGGCCGGTATGGCGCCTTATTTCATCAGCGCTTACCCCAACGCCGGCCTGCCGAACCAGTTCGGACAGTATGACGAAACCCCGGAGACGATGGCTGCGCAGATAAAAGCCTTTATCGACGAAGGATTGGTGAATATCATCGGGGGATGCTGCGGAACGACGCCTGCGCACATCGCAAAGTATCCCGAATTAGTCAAAGGCGCAAAGCCGCACAGGCCGGCAGGGCGACAGACCGCGTTGTGGCTGTCGGGACTTGAACTGCTGGAAGTAAAGCCGGAAAATAACTTCGTCAACATCGGCGAACGCTGTAACGTCGCCGGGTCGCGCAAATTCCTCCGTCTCATAAAGGAAAAAAATTATGACGAAGCATTGACGATCGCCCGCAAACAGGTGGAAGACGGCGCCCAAGTCATCGACCTGAACATGGACGACGGCCTCCTCGACGCAAGGCAGGAGATGAAAACGTTTCTTAACCTCATCGCCTCGGAGCCGGATATTGCCCGCGTGCCCGTCATGATTGATTCGTCGAAATGGGAAGTTATCGAGCAGGGACTGATGTGCGTGCAGGGTAAAAGCATTGTAAATTCGATAAGCCTGAAGGAAGGAGAGGAGACGTTCCTCCGTCGCGCCGAAAAGATACGCCGGCTGGGCGCGGCGACGGTGGTAATGGCTTTTGACGAACGGGGACAGGCGGATGTGTATGAACGTAAAATCGAGGTCTGCGAACGCGCTTACCGGCTGCTTACGGAGAAGGCCGGCTTTCCGCCGCAGGATATTATCTTCGACCCCAATGTGCTCGCCATTGCTACGGGTATGCCCGAACATAACGGGTACGGGCTGGATTTTATCCGGGCTGCGGGCTGGATAAGGAAAAACCTGCCGCTGGCGAAGGTGAGCGGCGGCGTAAGCAATCTTTCGTTTTCATTTCGCGGTAACAATTACGTCCGCGAGGCGATGCACGCCGTGTTTCTGTATCATGCCATCCGCGAAGGGATGGACATGGGCATCGTTAATCCGTCGACGGCGGTTCTTTACGAAGATATAGAGCCGACATTCCGCACGCTGCTGGAAGATGTTATTCTGGCGCGTCGTCCCGAAGCGGCGGAGGAACTTATTGCGTATGCCCAGGAAAATGCGCAGCAAACGTCCGGCGCACAGGAGAAAGCGCCGGATGCATGGCGCGAACTGCCGCTGGAAAACCGTCTCGAATATGCGTTGATGAAAGGCATCGGCGATTATCTGGAACAGGACTTGCAGGAGGCGTTGCGGAAATATGACAGAGCAGTCGAAATCATCGACGGCCCCCTGATGAACGGGATGAACAGGGTCGGCGAACTTTTCGGCGCGGGGAAAATGTTTCTTCCGCAGGTCGTGAAAACGGCGCGTACGATGAAAAAGGCCGTCGCCGTCCTGCAGCCGGCTATTGAGGCGGAAAAATCGTCATCCGGCGCTTCGAAGGCCGGAAAAGTGGTTTTTGCAACCGTGAAAGGCGATGTGCACGACATCGGCAAAAACATCTGTTCCATCGTTCTAACCTGCAATAATTATGAAGTGATAGACTTGGGCGTCATGGTGCCGGCCGAAACGATTTTGAAGACGGTGCGGGAGGAACAGCCCGACCTGCTGTGTCTCTCCGGGCTTATCACCCCTTCGCTCGAAGAAATGGTTCACGTCACGGACGAGATGCAGAAGGCGGGAATGTCCATACCCATTATGATAGGAGGCGCCACAACGTCCCGTCTGCATACGGCCTTGAAGATTGCGCCGCATTATGACTATCCGGTGATACACGTCACGGATGCGTCGCAAAATCCGCTTATAGCCGCGAAGCTGCTTAACCCGGCGACGCACGACGGTTTCATCCGCGAACTCAATGACGATTATGAACGCCTGCGCAGTCGCCGGTCGGCTTCCGTTGACGCGAAGCCTTTGCTTTCGCTGGAAAAGGCACGTGAGCATCGCCTCAAAACCGACTGGACTGTTTACAAACCATTTCCACCGAAGCAAAAGAGTGGGGTAGTGCACAAAATTGATATTCCCGCCGCGGAGGTGATTCCGTATATCAACTGGACGTTTTTCTTTACGGCATGGAGGCTGAACGGTCGTTATGGCGATTTGACCCGTCTGCATGACTGCGAAGCCTGCCGCGCGGCATGGCTGAACGGACAGCCGGACGGGGAACGGGCAAAAGCAAAGGAGGCATTGAAACTGTATGACGACGCCCGGAACCTGCTGGCACGATTGACCGCAGGCGCGGAAGCCATTTACGGTTTTTTCCCGGCAGCAAGCCGCGGTGACGATATCCGCATCGGAGATGAAACATTCCCGACACTGCGTCAACAGACGGACAACAGTGACGGGCATTGCCTGTCGCTCGCCGACTATGTTATGCCCGAACAGGAAGAAGGCGAGGACTACGCAGGCGTCTTTGCCGTCACGGCCGGAAAGTGTGTCGAGCCGCTTCGCCGCAAATACGAAGCAGAGCATGACACGTATAACATGATGCTTGTTCAGACCCTGTCGGACCGCTTGGCCGAGGCTTCGGCCGAATACCTGCACGAAAAAGTACGCAAGGAATACTGGGGGTATGCATCCGGCGAAAATCTTTCCGTCGACGAGATGTTTAAGGCGCATTACCGGGGTATTCGTCCCGCCGTCGGCTATCCTTCGCTGCCCGACCAGGGGCTTATCTTTAAGATAGACCGTCTGTTGCATCTGGAAAGGGTAGGGGTAAGCCTGACGGAAAACGGCGCCATGTCGCCCGCATCGTCCGTTGCCGGATTGTATTTTTCTCACCCGGAATCGACCTATTTTATGACAGGCCGCATCACGGAAGAACAGTTACGTGATTATGCCGTCCGCCGGCAGGCGAATGTCGACGATTTGCGGCGATTCCTGGTGAAAAACCTGAAATAGGCGAATGAATTGTTTTCTTGTTTCATAAAAAAACCATATCTTTACCCCATTAATTTGCTTATTTATTTAATATGGAATCATCAAAGGTATATTTTACGAATTTGCGGACATCGCCAAGCAGTAATCTTTTGGATAAAATGGAACGCCTTGTTAAAAAGGCAGGTTTGACGACACTGGACTTGAATAAAAAGTTCACGGCGATAAAAATTCATTTCGGCGAACCCGGGAATCTGGCCTATCTTCG
>JAITDQ010000071.1 GCA_031282485.1 Tannerella sp.
CTGCTGCTCGACGAGCCGACCAACGATATTGACGTGAATACGCTCCGCGCCCTTGAAGAAGGATTGGAAGGCTTCGCAGGATGCGCCGTTGTCATTTCCCACGACCGCTGGTTCCTCGACCGTATATGTACGCATATCCTTTCGTTCGAAGGTGATTCCGAGATTGTTTATTTCGAAGGAACTTATTCGGAATATGAAGAATATAAAAAGAAGCAAAAGGGTTATACGGAACCCAAACGCATAAGATACCGTAAATTGATTGATTAAATATGCAAGTATGAAGGAGAATAAAAATGAGCGGATTGCAAGCCAAGCTCATAATAATAAAGCACATATATCTTTTAATTTTTAATTGTTAATTTGTTCACGTATGAGAAGGAATTTATTTTTTATTGTTATCGCATTGTCGGTATTTGTTGTGAAATCTTATTCCCAGACAGAGGAACTGTTTAATGGAAAAGATTTATCTAATTGGAATTTTGTAATTGACGGAGATAAGGCCGCTCCTGAAGATGTATTTTCCGTACAGGACGGCGTTATACTAATCCATGGAAACCCTTTCGGATACATGTACACCCGGAAGAAATACAAGGATTATACGCTGGAGTTGGAATGGAGTTGGGCAGGTGAGGCTTCAAACAGCGGGATATTCTTCCTGATAGCCGAAGTCAAGCCCGGAAGTCCGTTTCCGAACGGCATCGAATGTCAGCTGAAAGCCGGAAACGCCGGCGATCTCGTCTTGCTCGGCGGGTCGGATTTGGACGAATATGTGACGCCGGCGAGCGGACGTCCCGCCTTCCCGGTCATTCAAAAACGCGAAGCATCGAACGAGAAGCCTGTCGGAGAATGGAACAAAGCTAAAATCGAAGTGAAAGGCGGAAAGATTACGGTATACATAAATGGCGCGCTTCAAAATCAGGGAACCAACAAGGTCAAAAAAGGCCATATCGGTTTGCAAAGCGAAGGCGGGCCTGTACAATTCAGGAATCTGAAAGTTACCGCCCTTTAAAAGGACGCCCGCGCTTCGTCGTCGGCAGTTTGGCTCCTAAACCGTACGTTTTATTTCATAAGTCGTCTTGTATAAAAAATTCGCTAACGCCGTATCGTCCGGGAAGCGTTTGATTTTTTCGGGGGGAATGGGATTGCCGATATATACGTGCAGTGTCTGTCCTTTTTTGTTGAAGGCTTCTTTTGCGACACGCAGGATGCGCAGTTTCCAGTTGATGCGTCCCAGGGTGTAAAAGAATTTGGAATTGATGCAGTCGAAATAGACAGGGATGACCGCTACGTTTGCTTTGCGTATCAGGCGTATTATGCCGTGCGTCCAGGGCAAATCCTTAACGATTTTCAGTTTCCGGTCGTAGAACGACATGGCTCCTGCCGGGAAAAATCCCATGGGATGGCCGTTTTTTAACTGGGAAAGCGAAAGACGGATGCCGTTCACGTTTTTTTGATTGCTTTCGTGGTTTTCGTCCGTTTTGGGGACGACGGAAATGAAATTGTTTTCCATCGCCGAGATATGCGCCAGAATCTCATTGACCATAACGCGAAAATCGGGGCGTATGGAGGCGAATATATCCGTGAGGATGATGCCGTCGAGCGAGCCGATCGGGTGGTTGGACACGGTTATGAATGCGCCTTTGGGCAGTCGTTGCAGTATGTCGCGGTTATGAACTTCGTAGTGAACGTCCATGAGCGGGTCGTTCAGTATCGCGGAGGTAAACGCCGAGCCTCGCAGCCGGTAATGGTTGGTGTGTATTTGATTCACCTTGTCCATACCCGTCCAGTGAAATATTTTTTTCAAAAGATAAATGCCCGGGCGCGTTTTAAAAAAGGATGATTTCCGCTGGAAATCCTCTATGTCTAATACGTTTTTTTTCATTTATCGGTGAATAATGCGCAGATTTTTTCGTGTTTATAGATAGATATCGCCAGAATAATGTTCAATACAACTATTTCGTAAAAGAAATAGAGCCATACGCAACCTGTCGGTACGATCATGAACAGTATGATTGTACGTCCGTTGAATGTCATGAAATCAATGCAGTGTTTCATCAGGCGTTCGCTTTGTTGCCGGAACCGGAGGCGGATGTCTTCCGGGATGTCGTCGCCGTATTTCGACCGGAAGTTTTTAAGCATCCGCTGCAGTTTGGGCGTCGCCGATACCTGTAACGAAGTATACCCGATATAAAAAAAGAATAACACCTTGCCGACGATGCTTCTGTTTTTCCGGTATTGCGAACGTACTTCGTCAATGTCCTGAAACTCTTTTCCTTTTTCCCTGCTGACAAAAAAGAGGTGGAGCGTTTTGTAATAATCCGTTATATTGGCCTGCACCAAGTGCGAAACGCCGGCTACTGTGGCGGGGATGAAAAACAGTCCTGTCCCGTATTCATCTTTCAGCTTCAACGCAAGGAAGACGTAGATGAGCGTGAACCAAATGTCGCCGGCAAAGCCGTCGAGGATACGGCCTATCTCGGACTTGACGCCGGTGAGGCGCGCCAGCTGGCCGTCTACGCAGTCGAGTATGTTTGCCGTCACGAGGCTTACGATGCCAAGCAGGATAAGCAGACGGCTGTTGCAGTAGAACAGCGGGCCTGCGGCCGCGCCGACAAATATGGACAGGACGGTTATCATATTGGGGGTAATCCCCGTATTGCGCAGCATTTTGGCTATGCGGAAACCGACAGGGCGATAGAACCACAGATCCGGATAATTTTCCGTTTCGATGGATTTAAGCGAGGCCATGTATTCCTTGTTCGATGTGTTCATCCTTATTTATTTATATGAATAACCGCCGTCGGCGATGATTATTTCTCCGTTAATATACGAATTTTCAATTAATAATGCGTATACCCCGGCCAGTTCATCCGGGTCGCAGAAGCGTCCCATGGCTATTTTGCTTTCGATGTTCCGGCGTATATCGGCAGGTTTGTTTTTTTGCCATTCCGTGTCAACAAACCCCGGGGCGACGGCGTTGACGCGTATGCCGCGGGGCGAAAGGAATTTCACGAGATTTTTGACGAGCGCGTGCACGGACGCCTTTGTGACGCCATACGACAGCGACGCGGCATGCGGTATGATACCCATCAGCGAGCCGGTGAAAATCACGCTTCCTCCCCTGCGGATATTCCCCAGCAGACGCTGAAGCAGAAACACCGGGAAATGGACATTCGCAAAAAACACACGTTCCCAGTCATCGTATTTCATATCCTCAAAGCGGTCGCGGCAGGTAAGTCCGGCATTAAAAACGACGACGCCGAGTTGTATACCGTTTTTCCCGACATGCCGTGCAATTGTGTCGATCGCCGTCTTATCCGAGCTGTCGGCCTGCAGGGGTGTCACCTCGACATGACATTCGGCGCTCAGTTCCGCGCCGGTTTGCCGCGCCGCGGTCTCATCCGCGGCGTATGTCAATAAAAGGTTGTATCCCATTTTGCCGGCACACCGGGCGACCGATTTCCCGATACCTTTTGTTCCTCCCGTTATTAAAGCGTATTCAGTCATGTATCGTTATCTTTTTAATAATCGAATCTTCTATTTTGAATCCCTGTACCGAAATGGGTTTTGCATTACGTTCCTTTTGCAGGGATTTTTCGTATGATTCGTGAATGGTTCTTTTAATGGATGACGAAGAAACGCCCGATCCGTAGGGGAAATAAAACACTTCGACGCCTAATACTTTCAGATAGTCATATTTGCCGAACCAGTCGTCGCCCACGACAAATGCGTCGATATTCAGTTTTTTCACTATTTCCGTATGGTCAAGCGTTCGTTGCGGGATAACGATATCCGGCGTTTTCAGGGCTTCTATGATTTGGAGCCTTTCGTTGAACGGGATGATCGGAGGTTCCTTATACGACGAGACAAGCTCGTCGGTACTTACTCCCACGATCAGGATATCACCCAGACTTCGCGCATAATTGATCATGCGTAAATGATTGAAATGGAACATATCGAACGTTCCCGATGTATAAACGATTATTTTTTCTTTTAACATATTCAAGTACAAAATAAACCTGTATTACTCTTCTTTCGTCAGGTCGAGTTTTTCTTTATCACCGCTCCTGTCAACATATTGTTTGCGCAACGGATTGGCTGTTGCCGCAAAATAGTTTTTCCTGTTTCCGCACACGTCAATTAATGTATAAAGTGCATGCCGGAAAGAACTTGCCGAGGCTTCGTTTTTGCCGGCTATATCATACGCCGTACCATGTGCCGGGGAAGTGCGCACGATCGGAAGCCCTGCCGTAAAGTTTACTCCGTCGTCCATGGCCAGCGCTTTGAATGGCGCCAGCCCCTGGTCGTGATACATGGCGACAATCCCGTCGAAAAGCCGGTACGTCTGCGCCCCGAAAAAGCCGTCTGCCGCGTAAGGGCCGAAAACGAAGACACCGTTTTTATCCGCCTCTTCAATGGCCGGACGGATGATTTCGATTTCTTCTTTTCCGATAAGGCCGTTATCGCCGGCATGAGGATTCAGCGCCAGTACGGCAATGCGCGGACGCAGTATGCCGAAATCTTCGCACAGCGACCGGTTGAATATCATCAGTTTTTCGGCGATGCCCTCGGTTGTAAGTTTCGACTTCACTTCCGACAGCGGGATATGGCCTGTGGCCAAAGCCACACGCAGCTGTTCGTTCAGCAGGATCATAAGGGATTTACGGGCGCCGCCGTCGCTGAATTTCTTTTCGAGATATTCGGTATGTCCCGGAAAATGAAATTTGTCGTTTTGAATGTTATGCTTGTTGACCGGCGCTGTCAGGAGTGCCTGAACAGTGCCTTTCTTAAGATCGGCAACGACGGCTTCGAGGGATTGAAAGGATGCTTTTCCGCCGGCGCGTGTCGAGCGTCCCGGTTCGACCGGGGCGCTGTCGTCCACGCAGCGTATCAGGTTCAATTTTCCCTGCACGGCTTTGGCGGCATCCTGTATCACTTGGATTTCAGGCGGCGCTATTTCCGCATTTTCCAGTAACTTGCCGTAAAATGACGCTATTTTATTCGAGCCGTACAGGACAGGAATACAAAGTTCAAACATCCTTTGGTCGGAGAACGCTTTCAGAATAATTTCATAACCGATTCCGTTACTGTCTCCCTGTGAAATTCCTATCTTTATCAATTTTTCTTCCATGTATTTATTCGTTCTTTTTTTCTTCTTTTACAGTTTCCGTCGGTTGTTCATCAGCGAAGCTTGTTGTCTGCAACGCAGCTTCGAGACGGCGGATATAGTTCTTTTTCTCGTGTGCCGGTTCGTAAACGAATCCTTCGGTCACAATGACCCGTCTGTTTTTTTCGTCCACACGGGCGTAGCTCACGAACGGGCCGCCCATCATATCGCCTTCCATACGCCACAAACCGCGCAGTATGCCGCAGTATTTCCCGTGCAATACGGATGCGGAATAGTCTACCACACGTTTTTCCGTAGTCATGTAAGACCCCGGGAATGAACCGGGAATCATGTATTTGGTCACGGAATCGCGCCGGGCGATGAGATATTCGAGCGTGAACGTATTGGTATCTACAAACGGGAAGCTGTAAACAAGCAGATCCATGCGTCCCTTGACGGCATCGTTGGAAAACCAGAGGCAGTTGAGGGTATCTCTGGCCGACCGGATGTCTGCCGGTGCGTACAGTGTGATACCGAATTTGTTTTTTACCTTCTCCATGACAACCGTGCTGTATTTCTCAGTAAGAAATTCCCGCGTGCGTTTCATTTCTTCTTTCGTATAATAATCCACGAGTACGCGCGGGTTATCCGAAAGGAATGTGTTGACCGATTCCCCGTCGGGAGCGTTGAGGTAAAGGACGGCCTGTCCGTTCGCCCATTTGTCGGCTTCCTTCAGGAGCGATACTTTCGTGTACGTGTTTTTGTCAATATTCACGATCAGGATATTACGGAGATATCTAAATAATCCGTCAAATTGATCCGGTCTCACATAAGTGATTCTCATCGCCGATTCTGCTTGAGGCAAATACGGCACCGGCGAGGTCAGTTCTTCTTTTACCGCTGTTCCTGTGATTCCGTCCCATGAGGCTTTATCCATTACAACAACGATTTCATAGGCAATGCCTGTCGCACGTGATACGGTCAAAGAGGAATCACATGCGCCTAATCCCAATAAAAGAGATGTCAACATGATGAAAATGAAAGGTTTCATATCTGTATATATTTTAGAATAAAACAATTATTGGACAAATATAGCCATTATAAATAAAATCGCATCATTTTTTGTGATTTTTTGCAGTAGACAACATGCCGCATGCGGCAAAAATGTCTTCTCCGCGTGAAGTTCTCACCGTACTTATGATACCGCAGGCGTTTAACTGATCCCGGAACGACGTCATTTTCCACTCGCTGCTGCTTTTCAGTTCTACGCCCGGAATGGCATGGAAGCGTATCAGGTTGACGCGGCAGTCGATACCTTTGAGCAGTTTGGCCAGATCTTTTGCGTGGCGTTCGGTGTCGTTCACGCCTTCGAACATGATGTATTCGAACGAGACCCTTCGCTGGTGGGAGAAGTCGTATTGATGCAGTAAATCGATGATACCGTCTATATGATACGTTTTCTCGACCGGCATGAGTGACAGTCTTTCTTCGTGATACGGGGAATGGAGGCTGATTGCCAGATGACACCTGCTTTCTTCGAGGAATCGTTTTAAACCGGGCATTATCCCGACGGTTGATACGGTGATCCGTTTCGGGCTCCATGCATAGCCGTATGGAGCCGTTAAGATTTCGAGCGCTTTGAATAACTCGTCCGCATTGTCGAGCGGTTCGCCCATTCCCATAAAGACGATGTTTGTCAGCCCGTCGTTTTCGGGTATTGCCTGTATCTGGTTGAGAATCCCGTTAGCCGTAAGTTGTGCCGAGAATCCCTGCTTTCCCGTCATGCAGAACAGACAGTTCATTTTGCATCCGACCTGCGACGAAACGCACAGTGTCGACCGGTCTTTCGACGGGATATAAACCGTTTCCACAAACCGGTTGCCGTCGCCTGCCGCAAACAGGTATTTCACCGTTCCGTCGGCCGAACGTACGCTTCCGGCCGGGGGCGTGATGCCTGTTTCGTAATATTCGGACAGCATGGCGCGTTTCGACGCGGCGATATTCGTCATCCCGTCTATGGTCGTTACTTTTTTCCCGTAAAGCCATTCCGCAAGCTGCGTTGCCGCATAGCCGGGTAACGATACGCGCGACGCTGCCGTTTTAAGTTCTTCGAGCGTCATACCCACCAGGTATTCTTTATTCTTCATTATCACAAAGTTATAATAAAAGCTGTCGCACAATAAAATCCATTGAACGACAGCTTTTGATTTGTTTATACGTGTTCCCGATCAGTAAAAACGGATCCGGTTATCTTCAATATCCGCATTTTGCTGCATGTAGCGCAGGGCGAAACTTCCTATACGGTACGAATTGTTGGCTTCCAGCATACTTTTCTGACTGCTTTCGTCGTAAGGCGTGTCATTCGTTGTACGGTTAACGACTTCAAATACATAAACGCCATTGTTACCGGCGATGGGTTCGCTTACCCTGTTCGGCGGGGAGAAGGTGATGTATGTATTTAATTTCGGTTCGACGCCAATGTTTGTAATGCGGGTTGTCCCCATTGTAATAAATTTCACGGTATCCGGATTAGCGGACATCGCCTCGGCATAAGCCGCAATGGAAGACAGGTTTTTTGCTTTCAGGCCGGCTGCAATTTCTTCCCCTTTTTTCTTTGCGGCAAGTTCGGCTTTCAGTTGTGGGGTAACGGATGCAAGTGACTGGTATCCTTTCGGCAGTTTGCCTTTATGGGCTGCGACTACGAAAGCGTTGTCACATTCGTTGATGTCCGAAATCCGGCCTTTTTTGTTGTTGAACGCCCAGCGGACAACCTGACGTGCGCCGGTGATGTTTCCGATAGTCATATCCGTACTGTAAACGCGTGCATTTGAAACCAAGTTATAACCGTTTTCCTTTGCGGCCGCTTCAATTTTTTCGACGCTGTTGTTATTGGCTATGAACTGGTTAAGGGTGTTGTAGAGCAGGCTGCGTGTTGCGGAACTGGGTGAAACCGTATATTCTATGTTGGCAACCTTATATTTGGGTACGTTTTTCGTTTTGTCGGTTACTTTCACGATATGTATTCCGTATGTCGATTTAACGACTGCGCACTGACCGACAGGCAGTGAGAATACCGTTTGCTTAAATTCCTCGTTAAGTCCCTGAAGCGCTCCTGCTTCCGTAAGCCAGCCGATTTCCCCGTTTTTTTCAACTAATTGGTCGGTAGAATGAGTCTGTACCAGTTCGGCAAAGTCCGCTCCGTTTTTAAGGAGGTTTAACAGGCTGTCGGCATAAACTCTGGTTTCCGCTTCCGTTGTGCGGGACGCAAGCAGTATTTCGGAAACATTGACCGAGTCGGGAGCTTCCGTTTTGTCGACGAGTTTCAGTATGCGGTATTTGTTATCTTTAAATATCGGGCCGTCAATGTCGCCGGTTTCAGCCGTTTTGACGAAGTCGATGATGTCGGCGTCTGTG
Organism: Tannerella sp.; assembly: GCA_031282485.1. Classification (GTDB taxonomy): domain Bacteria; phylum Bacteroidota; class Bacteroidia; order Bacteroidales; family Tannerellaceae; genus Tannerella. The sequence continues at coordinate 8,522 of JAITDQ010000071.1, forward strand.
CCGAAACCGTTGATGGAAAAGAATGCATTGATATATTTGCGTTCCGATTTTTCGTTTGTCAGGGCGGCTACGTTATCCGCCGTTTCCAGTTCGGCTTTTATCGCGTCCATTTCCCGGGACACTTTGTTATAATCCTCCTGACTGGGAACGATTTCTACGGCTATGTAATCGATAATGCATGTTTCGTTTTGGCGGAACATTTCCTTGCGTTCTTTATACAGTTTTTCGATTTCGGAAGCCGGTACGCTGATCGTCGAATCCGCAACATTGGAAAACGGTTCCATTACATACACAATGTCGGAACTGACGGTCGAGTTGTTGAAGGCGTCTTTGGCTTCGATCGAGTTTGCCACAACCGCCTTATCTAATAATGTAAGATATTTTTCCGTCATACGGTTGCGTTTTATGTTTTTCTCCCAGAACAACCACAACATTTTATACTGCAAAAGCTGCGCCTGTACGTTTTCCGGGTAGCTTTCAATGTTTTTTATCTGATTAAGCAAGTTTATCAGCGCTGTTCTGTCGAATGTGCCGGTTTCCGGGTTTTGGAACATCGGTAATTGAAGGAGTATCGGCGAAATATTTTCGCCTTCGACCATATCCGTCATTTCTTCGGTAGTAATAAGCATGCCCAGTTTGTCAAGGCGCGGGACAAGTACGTTCTCCATTACGACGTCATCATAAACGGCCTGACGGATTTGATTTACGTACGTTTCATTGAGGCTTGTCGTCCCCATTTGAAGCTGGTAAACGTCCGTCAATTCTTTCTCGCGGGCCAGATAATCCTGATAGTCGATTGCGTTACCGTTAACAACAATGACGTTATTTTGGTTTCTGTTGATAAAAGAAGAACCTGAATTTAAAAGGTCTCCTATGATAAAAGCAAATAAGGCCAGACCTACGACGGTGACCAAAAGACCAGCTTTTTTTCTGATTTTTTCCAGTGTTGCCATTCTATAAATTAATTACGATTAATATTCAATAAATCAGCATATTTATGTCTTACAAATATAAAGTGTGCTTGTTTAAGGGCACAAAGGTATAAAAAAAATAAAAACGAGCATAAAAAAAAACTCCTTTTTTTCAAGAACTGCGTATACATTTCCCAAAATTCACTGTTCATCGTTCGTTCGCAGCTCATTTATAGCCTCTCCTTCTTTCACGGGAACGGAATCTACCCTGTTTTCACCGGTGCGGCGTTGCAATTCTACGGGGAAGTCCGCAGTGGTATTGAATATTTTGTATTCGCTCATATTCTCATTCGACTCGAAACCGATGCCCGTATTTATCCTTATATCGTCTCCCGTTCCTTCCGTTATTTTTATAAACGAATCGGAATAGATGATTCCTTTGTTATTGTCCCAGAACATTTGGGAGGTTTCGAAGCGTACGCCATCCGTATTTGAAATGTCGACATTGCCGTCCAACTGCCACAGGTTGCGCCGTTGAAAATAGCGGGCGGTATCGGCTTTGACGGTTGCTTCCATATTAAAGGTCGTGTCGAATTTTTCGAGATAGAAGCCGTCGGGGAAATACTGGTAAGGTTCGGATGCTTTACCGAATAAGAGCCACGTGGCGGCTACGACCTTAAATCGTGTGATGCCGGAATCGGATATAAACGTTTCGACATCTGTTTCTTTCAGTGTATACGAAGTCTGGGGGTCGAATGTGATATCCACCAATTCCTTTTTTTCACCGCCGCAGGAAACCAGAAAATTGAAAGGCATAACAACCGCTATAAGAGCGATTGCCATGCCTTTTAAATGATTTATCCCGCTGTGATTCATCATGTATGTGGAAAGAACCCGTTTTTATCTGATTTTTACCGTTTCTCCAATCCATCCTCCGATTGAGAAGTTACTGCCGTTGTCGATGTCCGGGTGCATGAATACTTCTTCTTTCGTAGGATAATATTTGATATAAGTGCTGATTAGTTTTCCGGCGTCTTCCGCAACGGAAGGATCCACCTGACGTGCTCTTTCGAGTTTGTCTACCACGGCATAATAAACGCATTTGGAGAGTACCGGGTCATCCGGAAAAGCGGTTTTCGCTCCTGCGGCGTAACATGTAGCAATCATGAGGTATGCGCGTCCGTAATCGGATTTTTCCGCAAGACATTTCAGGCTGAACTGTTTAGCTTTTATAAAGTTGTTTTGCTGTTGCGCCATGACCGCGATTGCATAGTAAAGTTCCGCTTTTATTTCGCTGTCTTCCGTCAGTGTTATTGCCTCGTTGTAGTATTTTTCGGCCGAGGCATAATCTTTTTCTTTGAATGCCTTATTTCCAAGTCCCATAGCCGATTCTGCGACAGGTTCTATTTTGTGGGCATATTCGGAAGCGGTGAAAAAGGCGTCTGTTTCCCGGCAGTTCACGCGGCGCAGCAGCGTCAGCGTTTCTTTCAGGAAGTCAAGATTGTCTTTGTTTTGTTCAATTTTAACGCTGTATATGCTTTGCAGTATTTCGCAGTCGGCAGCGCCGCTTAATGTAAAGTTCTTTTCTATCTCTATTTTCCGGGCTGTCACGTTCTCTAAATCTTTTTCATTATTGGCCGCTTTGGCTGCTGCTATCTGCGTGTCAAGGATGGTGGAACACTTCAGAAAGTCGCTTACGTACTGATCTTTATATTTCTCCATGTCGCTTTGCGCTAATTTGAATGAAGCGAACATGTAGAGGGAAACCGCCAGCGGTTCCGTTTTTTCCTTAAATTCGTCGATCGCTTCGCCAGTCCATTTGTAGATTACGTTCGGATCCGTATCTTCTCCTTTCAGCTGGTTGTAGTTCTGCGCTTTACGTGAAATAATCCAGTCTTTCCCATACTGTTTGTCATCGCCGAAATATTTGATACGGTCATCATACAGTTTCATCAGGTCATTGATAAGCGCATCTTTTTTTGCCGCGTCTTTTTCTTCGGAAATTTGCCAGCTAATAATATTTACACCATAGACATAAATGTTTTTAGTAGAAGCCGGACATTCGTCGTAAACGAGTTTCCAGAATGGATAAGCGTCTTTGAAATTGTTCGATTTCGCATACGGGA
>JAITDQ010000153.1 GCA_031282485.1 Tannerella sp.
GACTGTATAACAGCCGTATTGTGAAGTTAATCAACAAAAAGGGACAACTCAAAAGCAGCGTGATTATTGACGAGTTGCCGACAATCTATTTCAGGGGACTGGATAACCTGATAGCCACCGCCCGAAGTAACAAGGTTGCCGTGTGTTTGGGTTTTCAGGACTTTTCGCAACTAAACCGCGACTATGGCGACAAGGAAAGCAAGGTCGTGCAGAACACGGTGGGGAATATCTTCAGTGGTCAGGTAGTAGGTGAATCGGCTAAAACGCTTTCAGAACGTTTCGGAAAAGTGCTGCAAAAACGCCAGTCCATGACCATCAACCGGAACGATAAATCAACATCCATATCCACGCAACTGGACAGCCTGATTCCGGCAAGCAAAATCAGCAATCTCACGCAGGGCATGTTTGTGGGTTCAGTGTCGGACAACTTCGACGAGCGCATCGAACAGAAGATTTTTCACGCCGAGATTGTAGTCGATAACGCAAACGTCGCATCCGAAACAAAGGCTTACAAAAAAATCCCCGTCATCGCCGACTTTACGGACGACGCGGGAAACGACACGATGCAGCAGGTTATCGACAACAACTACAATCAAATCAAAGTCGACGTGAAACAGATTGTCACAGAGGAATTGGCCAGAATTGAAAACGACCCTGACTTGCAGCATCTGATAAAAAAGGAATGAAAGACGGGAAACACTGACAACAAAATAAATTGAGCCGCAGAGACATCCATGCTTTGCGGCTTTAAACCTTTGCCGTATTGTCTATGAGCAGTTGCATTTTGCGCCAAATGTTGACTTATTTGCCTATCAAATTCCTGTACACCACGGATTGCAGCAGTTCATCTCTCCGATGCCGGGAAAGCGGTAATTCACGGTTGCCGACAAAAATCCGTCCGCCGTTAATGGAATCAATATGGCGGATGTTCACGAGAAACGATTTGTGTATTCTGAAAAAAGCATCCCGGGGAAGCATTTCTTCGAGCGATGTCATTGTTTGGTGTGCAATCAGCTGCTTATCCTCGAAAATGATTTTGACATAGTTTTCCATGCTTTCCACATACAGAATCCCGTCCCGGTCGATTTTACGAAAACTGTTATTCTGTTTCACATACAAGAACGGGCTTTGATTTTCCTTTCCCCCGTTTTGCATCGCTTCACTTGCCTGAAACATTTGCTGCGCCTTCAAAGCCGCCCGGCAGAAACGTTTCAGCGTTATCGGCTTTAACAGATAATCCACGACCTGCAAACGAAAACCTTCCAGCGCATATTCCGAATAAGCCGTCGCCAGTATGGTCAACGGCGGTTTTTCGAGAGTTTCCAGCATGTCCAAACCTGAAAGGTAAGGCATGTTCACATCCAGAAACAACAGGTCAACAGGATTTGTCTGCAGGAACGAAACGGCTTCCATAGCGGATGCACAGGTTCCCGCCACGCGAAGGAAGTCCACACTGTCGATTAAATCAACCATTCCTTCCCGTGCTATCGGTTCGTCATCAACGACCAGACAGCGTAATGTCTTTACGGAATTTTCCATTTTGCTTTCTTTTTATAACGTAACAATAAGCATTATCTTATATGCCGTACCGGTTTTCCGAATCAGCAGTTCGTGTTTTTCGGGATACAGGATTCCCAGACGTTTTCTTACATTTTCCAGTCCGATACCCGAAGATTTTTTATACGGAACGGCTTCGCCCGATTTGGAATTTTCGACTGCCAATCGAAGCGTATTGCCTTTCTGATTGAGCATGATGTTCACGTATCCGGCTTCGGAAGGCATACGGGAAACATGCTTGAATGCGTTTTCCACGAACGGAATCAGTAACAGCGGGCTGATTTCTTTTCGTCCGTTTTCGACGTTCCACGTACAGTCAACCTTTAATTCGCTACCCCAACGCATTCTTTCGACCTCGACCACATCTTTCAGGTAATCGACTTCCTTTTCCAGCGAAACGGTTTCCCTGTTACACTCATATAACTGATAACGCAATACATCGGAATATCGAAGCAAAAGTTCATCGGCGGTATTCACATTTTTTTTCATCAGGATATGGATATGATTCAGCACATTGAACATCAAATGCGGATTGATTTGGGCGCGTAAAAGGTGAAGTTCGTCTTCCAGGTGCGCCTGCTGCAACCTGGCATGTTCCTGTTGCATTTTATAATGCACCTCAAAGAAACGTATTGCACAAAATATCAGGTTCGCAGCGAAAGCCGATAATATATTCCCTAAAAATTCCACATGCAGAGGTCTTGCCATACCGGAAAATATTGCTGAAGCAGGAAAAATTCCATTTTTTTCAAGCCGGACAAATCCATTGGTAAGGCACGCATAGAAAAAGGCTAATGCCGGGACAAACAGTAAAAAATAGAGAATAAACCGGTTCATCCTGTTTCCTTTCAGCGATTTCGGCAGCATGAATTTACTCAAATACGAAGTTACGGGAAATGTTATCAGAAAAAAGAGTGCGACGAATAAAATTGATTCGCGAAACGGACATACATTGACGAATTGGGAATAAACCGTCAATATCAGTGTAACCCAGACCAAAGCGATAAACCACCTGTAATATTTAAAAATTGAATCTCTCATGACAATCCGTTTTAAAAAGACCGTTTCATTAAAAAATCCTTCAAATGCAACTGTATGATACCGCTGTAACTGCCAGCGCCGTATTCGTCCATGTTCACTACATATTTGGGATAATTGTCATTTATTTTCAGCAGGTTGCCAAATTCGCGCCGAACAGTATTTTCGTCATACAGCATGTAACAGACCTGAACATACACCGTTTGCCCGTCTTTTTCGGCTACAAAATCTATTTCGGTCGATGCCTGTTGCCCCACGTATACTTTGTATCCCAACCGAACCAAATGCAGACAGACGGCATTTTCCATTACCTTGTAAATATCTTTCCGGGCATTGAATCCGTGAATGCAGTTACGCAAACCCAAGTCTTCAAAGTAGTATTTTTCGCCTGTTTCAAATATTTTCAGACCCGAAATGTCATACCGTCGTATCTTGTGTACAAAGTAAGCGTTGGAAAGCGGTTTCAGATAATTCAATACGGCCTGTGCGGAAACGGATGCATGTTGCGATTTCAAATATTTGGCAATGTTACCTGCCGAAAAAAGGTTGCCGACATTATCGGCCAGAAATTCCACCAGGTTTTCAAGGAATGTTACGTTGCGGATATTCTCGCGTCCCACTACGTCTTTCAACAGAATGGTAGAATAGACATTACGCAAATATTCAAATGCCGCAAATTCTTCCGTCCCGATGACGTGCATATAAGGCATCCCGCCAATGGTAAGATATTTATTGAGTGTCTGAACCGAATTCTCCAGCGACATAAAACGCATAAACTCCTCGTATCCCAACGAATGGACTTTGAACTCAATGTATCGCCCGGCTAAAAAGGTTGCCAGTTCTCCCGACAGCATATTGGCGTTGCTTCCGCTACAAAATATATCGCAGCAGTTTTCGGCCAGCAGACTTCTCAATGTTTTTTCAAAATCCCTGATTTCCTGTATTTCATCAACAAAAAGATAATTTTTCGCATCCGGTTTCAGCAAATCCTTTACGTACCGGTAGAATATTCCGTCATCCGTAATATGCTGATGAGGTTGCAGCTCTTTACTGATGTAAATGATATTTGCCGAAGGGTTAGCTTCCCGTATATCCTTTATGAGTTGAAAAAGGATATAACTTTTACCCACGCGCCGTTGCCCCGTAACGACTTTGATAATTTCCCTGTCGATAAACGGCTTTATTTTTTCCATGTATAACGGACGCGGAATAAATGTCCTTGCCTTTAAAATTTCGTCTATCATAATTGAATTGTTTTTGCAAAGATAGCAATTCATCAAATACAATATATAAAATCAGGAAAAATATTTATCGAAATTTTCTGCTGACGTTTACCGGTGGTCACCACTACGCTGCCGGTGGTCAAAAAAAATTTGCGGAGTGCCTGTTCTTCCGGACATTTGCCGCAGAAACAAAAAACAATCAGTATAAATTTTACAATTATGAAATTAATATCAATTTGCTTGGTTACGGCAGGAATCCTTTTCTGCGTGGAAGGGAGTGCACAAATATCTTTCAAGACGGAATACATCGGTAATTCAGGCTACCGGTATTTGCCGAGCGGAGACGGGCCGAGTGAAAAAGTCGGCGACAGTAAAGGTTCAGCCGCCGTTTATCAGGGGATAGCCAACATACCCTTTTATATGAAGAAGAACGAGAACAATCGCCTGACCGCATGGGGTGTGGGGATTGGCGGGGCTTATGCATCGCTGGGTAATGAAAACTTCACCAGCGATATAGTTTCCGAAATCATGAATCTGCAACTGGGTATCTTCCATTTAAGGCCACTGAACGACAAATGGTCAATGATGGTAAGCATTGGCGCAGGTATTTACGCTCCGTTTACGGAATTTTCCAAAATCAGGTATAAAAATGTACTCGGAAGCGCCGGTGTTGTTTTCATCTGTCATTTAAACCCCAGCCTGGACCTTGGCGGCGGACTGGCGGTAAACAGTTCATTAGGTTATCCAATGGTGTTTCCCGCTTTATACCTTAACTGGAATTACGAAAGCAAATTCAAGGTTAATATTTCATTGGGCGAAGGATTGGAATTGACGGCTGGATACGGTTTCAGCGACTGTTTCAGTCTGTCGCTGGGTGCCGAAATGAACGGTCAAATGGCTTTACTGGAAAAAGACGGGAAAGATGTGATGTTTACCCACCAGTATATAGTTGCAGGGCTTCGTCCCGAAATCAAATTCGGCAAAACGGGCATATCCATGCCTTTTATGGTCGGGATAAACGCCTATCGTCCGGCATACTATAGTGACAGGACTTTGAAAGGAATGTTCGCAATGGACAACGATTTTTATTTTTCTGTTTCGCCTTATGCATCCGTCGGTATCCAGTATGGATTCTAAAAAGAATAAAATTATGATACTGGCAGCAAAAAATTTAACATTCTGTTTCCTGCTATTCCTGTCGTCCAGCCTTTCGGCGCAGCAATGGACGCTCGACAGTTGCCTTGCCTATGCAACGGAACACAATAAAACTCTGCTTTCGCAACAGCAAAATCAGTTGACGGCAAGCATTGATAAAAAAACGGCATGGGCGCAATTTGCACCCGAAGTCGAGTTTGTCGCGGGCCTGGACTGTTATTGGCAAATCCCGATACAGGCTTTCCCGGCCGAATTGCTTGGCGGGGAAGCGGGAACATTTGTAGCTGTACCGACGGGAACGCCCCTGATGGGGAATTACGGCGTGCAGGCACGGATGAAACTGGTCGATGCTCAAGTGTGGCAAAATATTAAGCTGTCGGCATTACGGCAGCAGGCCGCGCAAAATGAATTTCAATCATTGCATAGATTGTTGTTCCGAAATGTAAACATGGCTTTCCTTGCGGTGCAGCAACAACAGGAAAATTTGGATATTATCCGTAAGCGCTACGATAACTGTGCAGAAATACACAATCTGATTGCACAGCAGTTCGACAGGGGTCTGACGGATAAAATATCGCTCAACCAATCGGAAAGCCTGCTGAAAGAGCGGGAAGAAAACCGTTCCGTAGCAGAATCCGCTTTACAAAACGCCTTGCTTGATTTGAAATTCTGGATGGGTTACCCGTTGGATTCGGAACTGTCAATCAGTGGGGATAAAATATTTCGTCCTGTAGAATACACGACATTCCATACCGAACTGTTGCCCGATTATGATGTGCAAAAATCGAAAGTGGATGTGGCAAAACAGCAAAACAAGTTCGCGATTGCCGGATTATACCCCACACTAAACTTAAAAAGCGGTTACGGACAGTCGGGCTTCGGCGAAAAATCCGGTCAATTCGACTGGTACACTTCGGGCTTCGTCGGTATAAGTTTAAGTATTCCTGTTTTTTCGCCGACAAAAGCATATTCCGCCAAACGGCAAAAGTATCTGATAAAGCAAGCCGAATATGATTTTTCGGCCTATCTGGACGAACAGCAGAAAGAATATTTGCAGAAAACAGTTTTACTGAACGATGCGCTGAAATCCCTGCAAATCCAACAGTATAACGTCAGACTTGCCGAAGAAAACGAACGGCTAAGCAGGCGGAAAATCGAAAAGGGAATTATTGACATGGTGCAATTCAAACAGATTCAGCAGGATTTGACCCGTTCACAGGAAACGCTGAACGATTCGCAGATTAAGTATCTGAAACAGTATGTTGAAATACAATATTTACAAAGCAATGAATAGAATAAAAGACGTAATTGTAATAGCATGTTTTGCCTGCCTTGCCGCATCCTGCAGTAATACGGGCGAAACCTGCACTGTGGCGGAACAAACGTTCAACGAAGCGGTCTATGCTTCGGGTGAACTGTTTCCCGAAACCTGCCATATCCTGAAAAGCGGCGTTCCCGACCGCATCTTAAAGCTGGCGGTAAAGGAAGGCGACAATGTACGGCAGGGCGATGTGCTGGTCGTATTGGGAACACCTGCCGACAGCGGGCAGATTGCACTGCTGGAAAGTCTGGCGGCTATTGCCAAATCCAACGCACGGGAAAATTCGGCAACGCTTTCCGAAATACGGCAAAAAATCGCGCTGGCACAGCAACAGTATGAGCATGACGAGCGGAACGCCGGTCGTTACCGTGAATTGTTGAATATCCAGGCCGTTTCGCGGAAAGAAACCGAACAATCCGTAATGATTGCCGAAAAAAGCCGTGCCGGCTATAACGGTTTGCAGCAGCAGTATATCGCTCAAAAGAGCCGCTTAGCCAATCAACTGCTGGAGGCCGAAAACCGTTTGGCCGAAGCCAGGCGGTCGCAGCAGGCAAAAGAACTGACAAGCCCCGTATCGGGACGGATTTACAGCATTAATTTCAAGGAAGGCGAATTGGCCGCGAGCAACGAAGCGATACTGATGATTGGCTCGCCTGACCGGTACAGGCTGGAACTGTCGGTTGATGAACGGGACATCAATAAAATCGGATTGGGGCAAAAAGTTTTCTTTGAAACGGATGCTTTTGCAGGGCGACAGTTTGAGGCCGTTGTCGTAAAGATAAACCCCGTGCTCCAAAAAGAAACCCGTAATTTCAATGTAGAAGCAACGGTTGAAAGCAACGGAATTTTCTACCCGCAATCATCCGTCGAAGCCGGTATCGTTATTAGAGAAAGGGCAAAAGCGTTGATGATTCCTTCGGATTATCTGCTGCAAGGTGACAGTGTGTTGCTGCAATCTTCCATAAAAGAGGCGCGAAAAATAAAAGTTACCACAGGAATCCGGAATGATAACTGCGTCGAAATTATTAACGGACTGAAAACAGGCGATATAATCCTCAAAAAACAATGAGACACCTGAATAACATCAAACTGATTTCGTCCATCGCATTTATCCAGCTACGGGCGAAGAAGACTCAAACGATTGTCGCCACTGCAGGGGTTGCCTTCGGGATTACCGTTTTTATCTTCCTGCTGAGTTGCGTCAAAGGAGTAAACGAATACATCTCCGAACTGTCGCTGGAACAGTGCCCTGACATACGCCTGTTCCGCGAAGTGCGGATGACCGGAGGAACGGTTTTGGATAAAGTATATGCGGACGACCACAATATCGTGCATCATCCGAAGCCTGAAAATGTTCCGCTCAATCTCAAAGACGGTATGCGGACGATTGAAGAACTTCGCCGTAATCCGTTGATAAAAGCCGTTTCGGGAAGTGTGAAATCCCCTGTCTTCTATCACTTCGGTTCATCCAAAATCGGCGGAGAGATAACAGGTATCCATTATGAAGATGAGAACAGCCTGTTGAATTTGGACGCAAAATTTACCGGCGGCAGTTCCAAGGAATTATCCATTCTGCCTGGCAGCGTAATCATGGGAAAAGGGCTGGCCGAAAGACTGAACCTGAAACCGGGCGATAAGATACCGGTTACAGACGATAACGGACACCGTTTTATTTTCAACCTGTCGGGAATCGTCAGGACAGGCGTTCCCGAAAAGGATAAAACAATCTGCTATGCAGGCATGGAGACTGTACAGAACATCCTGAATGTGCCGTCATCATACATTACGGATATAAATATCAAACTGTACGACCGGACATTTGCCCCCGAAATGGCGGCGGAACTGGGAAAGCGGTATGCCTGCGAAAATTCCGATTGCCTGAAAGACAATCCCTTTCTGTTTGAAGGTGAAAAACTGCAAAATACGGTATTCCGGTGTATTGCCGCAGGCATCCTGCTGGTGGCGGGTTTTGGAATTTTCAACATCCTGAACATGATGATTTACGAAAAGATGAAAGACATTTCCATTATCAAGGCAATGGGATTCACGGACAGCGACGTATGTCTGATATTCATGATACAATCCCTAGCAATCGGCATCGTGGGCGCTGTCGCAGGGCTGGTGTCGGGTTATTTCCTTTCGTGGCTAATGACATTCGTGCCTTTTGAAAGCGATGTTTTTGTTTCGATGAAAAATCTGCCGATGTGCTTTGATGCGATATACTATATACTTGGCCTGTGCTTCGGGCTGCTGACCACAGCTTTGGCGGGATACCTGCCTTCGCGCAAGGCCGCCCGTTTAGACCCAATCACCATATTAAGAGGATAGAATATGAATATTCTGGAAGTGAACCGCCTGAACAAATACTTCCGTGAACCGGCAAAGTTCCATGTATTGAAAAACCTGAATTTCGAGGTTCGGAAAGGAGTACTGACATCTATTACGGGAAAATCGGGAAGCGGGAAATCGACTTTATTATATCTGCTTTCCACAATGGACACCGATTTTGAAGGCAGCATCCGAATCAGTGGCGAAGAACTGAACGGACGGGATAACCAATGGCTGGCCGGTTTCCGTAACCGCCACATCGGTTTTGTTTTTCAGTTTCATTACCTGCTACCCGAATTTTCCGTACTTCAAAACGTAATGCTTCCCGCATTGAAACTTGCACTGCACACCAAAGAAGAAACGGAACACCGTGCGATGACGCTGCTCAATCTTTTGGGCGTTGCCAACCAGTCCAACAAACGCGCATCCCTACTTTCGGGCGGACAGCAGCAGCGCGTAGCAATCGCGCGGGCATTGATAAACGAACCGTCCATCGTCATCGGCGACGAACCGACGGGCAACCTGGATACGCGCAACACCGCAATCGTCATCGAGTTATTCAGGGAACTGTGCCGCGAAAAAGGCCAAACCATGCTGATGGTTACGCACGATAAAGATTTCGCCCGACATTCCGACCATGTGATTCATTTAGTTGACGGGGAAATTTCAAGGGAATAAGATAATACTTTATGAAGACATGTTACAAACAACTATCCGAATCCATACGGACAGAATTTAATTCGGATGCCGTAATATTTCTATTAAAAAACCTCGCCATGATTGAGTTTTTCAGGAAATGTCTTTCGGATTTGAGAGTCTTTTCCCCTGCCAAAGAATTTGCCGGTATTCAGGATGAAATTTCCTTTTTCAAAGAAATAAACCCCAAAATATTAAGACTGTTGCTGTATTTCAACAAATACGAAACCGTGAATATTCCGACAGGTATTATCTGCAAGTTATCTCGCCGCTTTAAACATATCGTACTTTTTTGCGATGTCGATAAAATAGTCCTGGACACATGAACAACAGTTGTCAGGCTTGGGCGTTAAGCGCCATGTTTTACTTCTGCAAAACTAATAAACGCCCTGTCGCCTTCCGTGTGTTTGTAAATATTAACATATATAAAGATGAAAAGATTTATTTCTACGAAGCTATCCCTCGCATTGCAGGGGTCTTCACAAAAGGGCATCGACAGGGATGCCAAAGTATTGAAAAGCGGCTACGATGAATTTGTCGAGTCCGTATTTCAGGGCAGAACGTCCTTTACCGATAAGGCGGCATACCATGACGCGCTTGTATATACCCGCGTTGAACTTGCGACCCTGCCGGAAGTATTGGGAAAAAAATGTGGCGGTTTATCTGCGTAAAGCCATTAATCTCATTGATGCGCAAATCGCATGGGTGGAAAAACAACTGCTGGTGGAACAGAACGCCATGCTTTGCCCGGAGGAAAAGAAACTGCCGCCGTTGAAATGGACGGGCAGCATTGTCGAATGGGTAGAGTTGATATACGCCCTCTACCTTGTAAAGCGTATCAACGACGGCAAAATCTCCCTCAAAAACCTGTTCCTGCAGATGGGCGAAATGTTCGACTTTGAAGTAAAGGAATATGCCAACTACTTCATGAACATCAAAAACCGGCAGGACGAAAACCGGACGAAATTCACAGATTCGATGGGCGATGCCCTGCTTGAAAGAATGACCGAAGCAGACCGGAAGCTATCCCGGAAATAGAGGGAATCACCGGCGTTACCCTGCGTTTCCGGCGTTTAAGTTTTTTTGGCAGTTTGCTGAGAAAAGCCTACCTTTGCGGCTCAAAAGGAAACCATTTTGGTATGACGATAAAGGAAATAAAACGACTTCGCGAAACGGAGGACAAGGTAGAATTTAAGGAGGCTAAAACGCAATATGCTTACAATTCGGGCAGGAAAAATGGTTTCCGCATTAGCCAATGAAGGCGGCGGTTACATTGTTTTGGGCGTTAGAGAATCGGCGCCTCACGAAATTTGCGGCTCGTCAGCTTTTGAAGGGCAGAAAGGCAAATTGGAACAGGACATTTATCGTGATTTGAAAATAAGAATCAGAACGCAAACGCTGTATGAAGGAGTAAATCGAGTATTAGTTATTGAAATTCCGTCCCGGCCGATTGGCAAAGTGCTGTATTTCGACGATGTTCCGCTTATGCGCGTAGGCGAAAGTTTGACACGAATGTCAGATGAAATGTATCTTTCTATCATTCAAGAACAGGAACCTGATTTTTCTGCCACAATATGTGAGGGCTTGACTTTTGAGGACTTGGATATGGAAACCATGACTGTAATGAAAGAACGCTATGCAACCAAACAGGAAAATCCTGCATTCAGGACTTTGCCTGACTTGCAAGCGCTTACCGATTTGGAACTAATCGAAAACGGCAAATTAAATTATGCAGCCCTGCTTTTACTCGGAACTCGTAAA
>JAITDQ010000162.1 GCA_031282485.1 Tannerella sp.
GTGCGCGACTGAATGCCTTTTTCGTCGTTCAGGTAAAACCAGCGGTTGTACGCGTTCACGTACTTCACATTCGGCATGTCGAGGAAATTATCGCCGTTTTCGTCGTGCACTCCCGTACCAATCATGCCGCTCAGCAGCAAGCCCGTCCACAGGTTTTCGGCGACCTGTGCAGCGGTGGTAACGTTGCCCTCGTAATGCCGGTCGTCGTCCGTATAAAGGTTGATGAACAGCGGCTCGGTAAAGTTGGGTTTCTTAAATTCGAGATTCATCTGTCCGGTGATAGATTCGTAGCCATTGACGACGGAAGAGGTTCCTTTGGAAATCTGAATCGACTCGAGCCACGACGCAGGGATGTAGTTCAATCCGTAAGTGGAAACAAGGCCGCGCAATACCGGAACGTTCTCCGCCAGCGTCTGGCTGTAGATGCCCGACAGTCCGAGCAACTGAATCTGTTTGGCGCCCGACACGGCATCGGTAAAGCCGACCGTGGCGGAGGCGCTGTTTTCAAAACTCTCCGACAGGTTGCAGCACGCCATTTTTTTGAGTCCGGTCTGCGTAATCGTTTCCGTTTTAAAAGAAGACTGTGACGACAGAAGCGTCCCCGGACGATAGGACGACACGACCACTTCTTCCAGATTTTGAGTCCGAAGCGTATCCTGTTCAGGCGTTTCCTGCGCATGGATGTTCCACAGATTCAAACAGAAAGAAAAGAGAAGTAATACAAATGAACATTTCCGAACAATAGCCGTCATATCATGATTTATAAAGCGTCCTCCTGCTAATCGAACAATCAGCGGGAAGACGCCGTTTTGGAATCTTAATTAATACCCGGGGTTTTGAACCGTTATTCCCAGATTGGTAATACCCGATGTTTGAGGTATCGGGAAACGGTAGTTTCTGCCTTTGATATTATCATATTTACTGTGAAGATGACTGTAAATATGAGCAAAAAGGGATGCGTTTATGTCGGGATATTCAGGGAAAGCCGCCCTGATACTTGCTTCGTCTTTGTATATTTCTTTATAATATTCAAAGTCCTTTACTTTTTTCACATTGGAAATTAGCGTTCTCCAGCGCACGGAGTTTGTCCAGTGCTTTTGTTCAAAGAACAGTTCAAGTTCCCATTCCCTGTATAAATCTTCTTTCGTCAAAGCGTTTAGCGCCGGAACGCCCGCACGGGTACGGATCTGGTTGATGAGGGGCAATCCTTCACTTGCTCTTCCAAGCCATAACAGCGCTTCCGCTTTGATAAGCAGCACTTCCGCATAACGGATTTCAATGCGGTTAATATTGTTTTGATGAGCGACAGCCGACACGCCATTGGCTCTTTCAATCGTCGGACTGGTGCCGGTCGTGGCATAACCGCCCCGGTGAATCCATTTACCGAAAGCCGGTGCCACTTCGGGAAATGCAAAACTGTATTCCTTGTTTCCCTCGTCGCTTCTGAACAGACGGGTTATGATGGACAGCAGCTTGCGTTTGTCGCCGGGTACAAAGAAATTATCGCTTGTGTAATACTTCTCGTCGGCCGGATTTACGTGAACATCAACCGCGCCCTGTTCCCGTCCGCCGAAAGCATTGGTAAACGTACAGTGTGTCTGATGATTACCCTGCGCGTCGATACCGTCGCCTTCGTGTTTGATCGTGAAGATATGCTCATCGCCATCTTCGCCGCCAAGGTCGAAATTCCGGTTGAAGTCATCCAGCAGTTTATAATAACCGCTGTTTATCACCTTATCGGCATATTCGACCGCTTTCTGCAATTTTGCATTATCCCATTGCGGAGCAGCCGGGTCGCCGGTATTGTTTTTTATGGCGTCCACTTCCGCACTGGATAAAGGTTTGCTTGCCCAGACAAGATAAGTCCTCGCCAGAAGGGCATTGGCTGCGCCCTTGGAAGGAACAAACTTGTAATGATCGAACGGGGGCAGAAACTCTTCGGCTTCCGTCAAGTCCTTCACGATTTGCGTATAAACCGCATCAATGGATGCACGCTCCGTCGGCTTGTTGGACGTTGAGAGAATCAGAGGCACTTCGCCATAAAGTTGAACCAAAGCAAGATAACTCAAAGCGCGGGTAAGTTTCACGCGGGCTTTCACGATATCTTTTATTTCCTGGTGCAGTTTGTCGGTAACTCTTGACGAATCCAGTTTATCAATCGCGATATTGGAATTGCCGACACTTTCATACAGGCGCTGGAAAATTTTGTCCACATAATCGTGGGCAGGCTGCACGCCATTGACCGAACTGATGTTTATCCGACTGATAATGGGGCCGCCATTGTCTTCAGCCGCTTCAAAACTTATGGCATGTTCGGTAGGCACTTCCGTCAGCCATGTAAAGGAGGAACTTAACCTCTGAAGAGGTCCATACACTGCATTACCGAGCGTTTCCGCTTCTGCGTCGGTCTTGACGACTTCCGTGGTAATCACACTTCCTGCTTCCTCTGCGTCGTCTTTATCGCACGATTGGAGGGAAACAAGGCACACTGAAATGGCTGTCAAAGCCATAAAATTCAAAAATCTCTTTTTCATTTTTCTAAAATTTATTAATTGGACATTTATTTAATAACTGATTCTTGTTCCGATTGAAAATGTTCGCGCCGTCGGATATGCTCCATAGTCGATTCCCCGCGATACTTCCGGGTCGTAACCTTTATATCCGGTCAGCGTGAAAAGATTCCGTGCCGCAGCAAAAATCCGTAATTTATAATTTGTAATTTGTAACTGATAACCCAGCGTGATGTTTTTAAGCCGCAAATAAGAAGCGTCTTCCACGTAGCGACTATCTACGGAACCGTAAGTTCTGCCGCCTGCTATGTTGGAAAGTCCGGGCAAGCGGTTTGACCGGTTTTCCGGCGTCCAGCTGTCCCATACGGTAGCTGTGGCATTGTAGCTTTCGTCGGGCGATTCCAGAAAACGGTAAAGGAAATTATATATTTTATTTCCCTGCGAGCCTTGAAAAGAAATAAAAACATCGAAACCGCGATAATTGAAAGTTGACTGCAAACCGTAGATAAAATCCGGCTGAACGTTGCCGATAACCGTGCGGTCCCAGGCATCAATCTTTCCGTCGGGTATTCCTTCCGCTCCGCCTGTGTCGCGAAACTTAATATCGCCCGGACGCGGCGTTCCATACGGCGTTACCGGCAGTTTGGAAACATCTTCTCCCTCCTGTACAATTCCCTCAAAAACATATCCGTAGAAAGAACCGACCGCTTCTCCTTTCTGCAAAATCTCATCCTGCGCTTCGCCCAGCAATATGGGTTTATCGCGTCCGAGTTCGGTTATCCGGTTGATATTACGGGCAATATTGGCCGAAACCGTCCACCGGTACAGTCTGTTTTCGACCGGAACGGTATTAAACGAAAATTCGACGCCTTTGTTCGTCACATTTCCAACATTTTCCAGTTTCGTTTTTACGATCTGAGTCGGGTCGGCCGGGACGCTCAGCAGCAAATCGTAAGTTTTTTTGTAATATACATCGGCTACAAACGATAAACGGTTGTTAAACCAGCCGGCGTCTATTCCGGCATTGTACTGCACGCTGGTTTCCCATTTCAAGTTATCGTTTCCGTAATTGGAAAGGGTGTAAACCGGTTTCCCGTCATAACGGCTGGTCGCCTTGAAGGTCTGAAGATAAAGATATTCTCCGATTTCCTGATTGCCCACGGAGCCATAAGTAAGACGTAATTTCAGATTGCTTAACTTTTTCAGGGGTTTCAGAAATGTTTCTTCATTTATATTCCATGAAAAGCCTGCGGATGGAAAATATCCCCAGCGGTGTTTTCTTGCCAGATGCGTTGATTTGTCTCCTCTGACGGTCGCGGTAAAATTATAGCGCTCCCGTAAACTGTAATTTACACGTCCCAGTATGGAATATAATTTGGCTTCGGACGCGCCCGAAACAGGAACGTACGGATTGGAACCGTCTGCCAGATTGTTGACGCCCAGCGATTCGTTGGAGAAATGAGAAGTCAGGCTGTTTGCATAACTGATTTTTGTATTTTGGTAGGTATAGCCTGCCAGAACATCCATAAAATGTTTGCCGTCAAAGCCTTTAATATATGAAAGCGTATATTCCGACAGTGCGACATCCTGCCGTTTGTTACCGATACCTCCCACGCCATTCGTTTCAAATCCGAGCGACGTGTAGGAGGGCGCGAAATAATTCTGTGTGACGTAACTGATATGCCTGCCCGCGTTGAGTTTGGCTGTAAGTCCTTCTACAAGGATATATTTGGCATAAAAATTGCCCAGTAAAGCAGTGTTTACCGTCTGAGCGGTGGAATTTTCGAGGTCGGCAACCGGATTTGCCGCAATGTCGCCGTTTCTCAGATAACCGTGTTCAAACGGGTTATTATGATTGTAATCGCCCGTTTCCTTATATATGGATATTACCGGCGGCATATACAAAGCCAGTGAAAGAGAGTTGGTAATCCCCGCCGAATAAGGCGTATTCGAAAAGCCGACATTCTCAAACGTAGATAGCGCATCCTGAACGAATTGTCCTGCCGTCGCAGAGATTCCGGCTGCAAGTCTGTCCGTAATATTATGGTCAATATTCACTCGACCGCTGTACCGTTCAAATCCTGTATTCAGCATGATGCCCTTCTGGTCGGTATAATTGCCGGAGAGGAGATAGCGCAGCCGGTCATTGCCGCCGCTGACGGATATATCGTGCGTTTGCGATACGCCTGTTTGCAGAATGGCGCCTTGCCAGTCGGAACCTTTTCCCAGCCGGTCGATTTCATCATCGCTGAAATTCAGTTTGTTGTTGTTGAAATAATTCTTCTGTATCCTCATCCACCGGGTAGCGCTTAACAGGTCTATTTTTTTTGCCGCTCTGTCCCATCCGACGGTATATTGGTAACTGACACTGCCGTTTTCGCGTTTACCTTTTTTCGTAGTAACGATGATAACGCCGTTAGAACCGCGTGAGCCGTAAATTGCCGTCGCCGAAACGTCTTTCAATATTTCGATGGATTCGATGTCCGAAGGATTAATAACGGATAAGGGATTAAGCACGCCGTCTATGGCCGTCAAACCGGCCTGCGTAGCAGATTTGTCGCCGTAAAAAATAAATCCGTCAATCACGTACAATGGATTGTTAGAGGCGTCAACAGAGTTGCCTCCCCGTATGCGGATACTGCCGGATGCTCCGGGCTGTCCCGATTCCTGCGTAACATTCAATCCTGCAACAGCGCCACCCAGCATGGCATCGAAAGAAACCGCCGGCTGCTCCAGTATCGCTTTGGAAACGGTAGAGATAGCGCCGGTCAGTTCTTTTCGCCGCTGCGTACCGTAACCGACGACGACTATCTCTCCCAGCTCCTGCCTGTTTTCCTGAAGGGAAATATTGATTTCGCCACGTCCGCCGACGGCTTCTTCCTGCGTTTGCAAGCCGATGAACGAAAAGACGAGCGTATCGTTTTTCAATGCTTCAATTTGATAGAACCCCTTGCTGTCGGTTATCGAAACAGTCTGCCGTCCTTTGATCCGTACAGTAACTCCGGGCAGGGCTGTCCCGTCCGTGGCATCGCTCACAATGCCCTTAACCTGCGCCGCCGCCGTTTGACATACGGCAAGCAACAAAAATATCATCCATCCGTTTCTTTTTTTCTGTAATTTCATCTTTATTACTGTATATTGCGCTTTTTTACCGGTTACAAAATAAAAAAGGCTGCCCGTTGTTCACTCGGACAGCCTTTTTTACGTTTATCTTTACTCGTTTTCAGGTACGCGAATAATGCGCTGTCCGGTTCCGGCAGTTACACATCATACATACGCACATATAAAAACTAAGTATAATCATATTTTTATTCTATAAATTTTGCTGCAAAGATAGGGTGATTCGGATATCGCCGCAATACCACATTCATGGTATTTTAATTTAAGCCACTAATGCA
>JAITDQ010000169.1 GCA_031282485.1 Tannerella sp.
CTGTTCGGACGGGGCGTTCCGCCTGTTTCTTTTGATAAATCATTCATTTTGATATTTACTTTTTGTTCCTGCTCTGACGACTTCGCAGGTTTTGCCGTTTTTATCGTCGCAAAGGTAGCATAAATAATTCAATATGAAGTTTTTTCTTCCGCCATCTGCGAAAAATCTTTAAAATCCGTGCCGTCCGCGTGCCGGAAAAATCCTGTGCAATAAAATATTTTCCCCCGTCAACTGTCTGCATGCATATAGAAACGATAAATAATTATAAATTTAAAACGAATAAATCATGAAACTGTTGAATTTAATCATCAAACGCCCTACCATTGTTGTCGTATTATTTACAATCCTTGTCGGAGCGGGTTTGCTCTCTTACGGACGCTTGAACCGGGAACTTTTTGCCCATTTTGACATGCCGATTATCACCATATCAACAATTTATCCGGGAGCAAGTCCCGAAGAAACGGAAAGCTCCGTATCTAAAAAAATAGAAGATGCCGTATCATCTCTGGAGAATATAGATGAGATAGCCACCAAATCAATGGAAGGCTTTTCATACGTGATAATTCAATTCAAAGACGGTACGGATGCAAATATATCCGCCCGGAATGCACAGCGAAAAGTTACGGCAATACGAAGTGAACTCCCGGTAACCGTGCGTGAGCCTTCGGTAGATATCTTTGATATCAATGACATGCCGGTTATGACTTTGGTTGTTACGGCCGCTCTTAGCGATGTCGAGTTATACAGTATTGTGAAGAACGACATAGTTCCGCTTTTTGAACAAATTCAGGGAATCGCACGTGTAAGCCCGGCAGGAGGCCGGGAAAGGGAAATACAGGTGGATATTGACGGACAGCGGCTCGCGGCTTATGGAATGACCATACCGGAAGTATCTTCTATTATCGGTTCCTCGAATACAGACTTTCCCGCCGGGAAAATAACCGACGGGGAAAAACAGGTATTTGTCCGCCTCTCCGGAAAATTTCAAGCGGTAAGCGATATTGAAAATCTTATTGTAAAAACCCTTCCGGACGGCTCAACCGTTAAAGTATCCGACATCGCCGGTGTATATGACGGACAAAAGGATATAGAATCCATCACGCGTTACAACGGCGTAAACGCTATTGCCGTATCCATTCAAAAACAACCGGATGCCAATGCCGTAAAAGTATCCGGTGAAGTCAGGGAGAGGATTCGCCGCATGGAAAATAAATATAAGGACGACGGGCTTTCTTTTCAAATCGCTTATAACAGTTCGGACTTTACAATAGAGGCGACCGATTCGGTTATTAAAGACCTTCTTATGGCTGTTTTGTTCGTTGCACTGGCCATGCTGTTATGCCTGCACAGCGTTCGCAATGCGCTGATTGTAATGGTTGCTGTTCCGGTTTCATTGATTTCTACATTTGCGATAATGTATCCGGCAGGCGTATCGCTTAACCTGATGACGCTAATGGCGCTGTCGCTTGTAATCGGAATCCTGGTCGATGACTCCATAATAGTAATAGAGAATATACACCGGCATCTGGAAACGGGAAAAACAAAGGTACAGGCAACACTCGACGGGGTGCGGGAAATCGGCAGCTCCATTATCACCCTTACCCTCGTTTTAGTGGTGGTTTTTCTGCCTGTGGCGTTTCTTGGAGGCATGACGGGCGGTTTTCTGGGGCAATTCTCCTTCGTTATTGCCGTGGCAGCGCTGATAAGCCTTTTGGTATCATTGACAATTATTCCTTCATTGACCGTACGTTTTGGGAAGCTGGAAACAGTCAATACAAACCATATTTTCGGGAAATTCATTCGATGGTTCGAAAATGCACTCGATGCTTTCGGCCTCAAAATGAGAAATCTCCTGAGGTGGTCTCTGAATCACAAACTTATTACTTTCGGGATAACTGCTTTATTGCTCATCTCGTCCGTCGGCCTGTTCGTGTTCGGGATAATCGGCACGGAATTTATGGACGCAGGCGACCGGGGGGAATTTTATGTACGCCTGAAAATGCCCAAAGATGCAACCATCGAGCAAACCAACCTTATCACCCTGCAAACCGAAGAATTATTGAAACAGCAGCCGTTGATTACCTCCCTTTTCACCACTGTGGGTGTAGAAGAGAATGGTTCCGTCGAAGCCAACAGAGCCGAAATAAATGCAAAAATGGTCGATTATGACAAACGTAATATCTCCGACAGGGAATACGCCCGGCAAATCAAACTGTTCCTGCAACAGCATATTGTTGATGCGGAAGTAACCTGTGTGCCGACAAGTGTTTTCGGAGGAAGCGACGACGCCCCGATTGAACTGTACGTGACGGGCGATAATACGGATGAAATACTTCAGGCGGCAAGCCTGATTATGGATAACATGCAGAAAATACCGGGCATATCGGATATGAAAATATCGGTGGAAGCAGGCAACCCGGAAATCACCGTCACACTCAACCGCGAGAAAATGGCGCGGCTCGGAGTTTCGCAGCCGGCCGTCGGGGAAGCCCTGAATTATGCCTTTACGGGAAATACCGACATCAAATTCAGGGATAACGACCGGGAATATGACATCAATATCCGTTTGGACAAACACAACCGGAAGAGTAAAACCGACATAGAAAACCTGACCATAATCAATAACGACGGAGCGGAAATAAAACTCAGGCAGATAGCCCTGATATCCGAAAGCGAAAGCCCTTCCCGTCTTGAACGTTATAACCGAACGGGTTCCGTTACTATAAGCAGTATGGTGGCGGGGCGTCCGAGCGGAGACATTGGCGATGATGTGATAAAAACCATAGAAAGCCTTGATTTACCCGATTCCATACATATAAAATATGCAGGCGATATGGAAAACCGGGAAGAAGGTTTCGGAGATATGGGAACCGTAATGATTATATCCGTCATATTGGTTTACCTGCTTATGGTATTGCTCTATAACAGCTATTTGCATCCGTTCGTAATCATCCTTTCGATACCGCTGGCCGTTATCGGCGTATTCTTCACGCTGGGTCTTGCCGCGACGCCGCTTGGGATTATCACCCTGCTGGGTATCGTCATCCTGACAGGTCTGGTCGCTCGCAATGCTATCCTTGTGGTGGATTTCATCAATCAGCAATTGGAAAAAGGAATTGCCGTGAAGGAAGCGATACTGGAAGCCACAAGTCGCCGGTTCCGTCCGATATTATTGACAACCGTTTCCACCGTCGTCGGAATGATTCCGATAGCCATAGCGCACGGCGCAGGCGCGGAATGGAAAAACGGACTTGGCTGGGTATTGATTGGCGGACTGACAAGTTCGATGTTCCTTTCGCTGATTATCATTCCGCTGGTGTACTACGGGTTCTACAGGGTGAAAGAAAAGTGGTCTATGCTTCGATTCCCACAGCGCTGACCCGGGACGCGGACTTTGTTAAGGAGATTCAGGCAAAAAAGACTGTTTGACGGAATAATGAAATTTCAGGTCATTAGCGAGTTTATTATTAAATAAATTCATACTTTTGCCGGCGGAACAGGAACAAATACAATGATACTATGGTGAATGGTTTTGTAAAAGTAGCGGCGGCGGCGCCGGTGACGGAAGTCGCGAACTGCAGGGCGAATATCCGCCGGATTGAATCCCTGATGCTCGAAGCGGACAAACGGGGTGTGCAGATAATCGTATTCCCGGAATTGTCCGTTACGGGATACACCTGCATGGACTTGTTTGCGCAGGACGCGCTGCTGGCAGACGCCGAAAATGCGTTGCTTGAACTGGTTGAAAAGACCGGGAAAATGAATCTGTTATGCGCCGCCGGCATGCCGCTTGCGGCGGAAAACAGGCTGTTTAATACGGCCGTCGTTTTTCGGAACGGACGTATCCTTGGCGTCGTTCCTAAAACGTTTATCCCTAATTACAAAGAGTTTCAGGAGATGAGATGGTTTTCTTCCGGAAACGAACGGCTATCGGATACAGTCCGTATCGGAGGTGGAGAATATCCCTTCGGAACAGACCTGTTGTTTTCGGCCGATAATAAAACCGTCGTTGGCGTCGAGATTTGCGAAGATTTGTGGACGCCCGTACCGCCAAGTTCAACGCTGGCCATGCAGGGCGCAAACATCATACTTAACCTTTCGGCCAGCAACGAAATCACCGGTAAAAACCGGTACCTGAAATCGCTTATCGCCCAGCAATCGGCACGTTGCATTGCCGGATACGTATACGCTTCCGCCGGATTCGGCGAATCCACGACCGACTTGGTCTTTACAGGTAAAGGATTTATTGCCGAAAACGGTTCCATACTGAGCGAAACGGAGCGGTTCGGTATGGAAAACAAGCTGGCGATAAACGACATAAACATCGACTATCTCCGGCACGACCGGCTTGTAAGCACAAGTTTCGCATCACAGCCGCCAAACGGAGTCGCCGGACGCGCAACGGAAATACGCAAAATCCCGTTCCACATCACCCCATACAGCGGCAAGTTCGACCGGCAGGTCGACCCGTACCCGTTTGTCCCGTCGGACGACGGCGCACGGAAAGAACGGTGCGAGGAAATATTCAACATCCAGACATTCGGACTTGTCAAACGGTTAAAGCACATAAATGCAAAATCCGCGGTTATCGGCATTTCCGGCGGACTGGATTCCACGCTGGCGCTTATGGTTACGGTACGCACATTCGACCTGTTAAACATTCCGCGCGAAAACATACTCGGCGTCACCATGCCCGGCTTCGGCACAACCGGACGGACGTACAAAAACGCCGTTTCCCTGATAAAATCATCCGGCGTTTCGTTCAAAGAAATATCAATAAAAGAAGCCTGTACGCAACATTTTAAAGACATCGGCCACGACGGCCATACCACCGACATAACATACGAAAACACGCAAGCCCGCGAACGCACCCAGATTCTGATGGATCTGGCCAACCGGACAAACGGCATCGTAATCGGCACCGGCGACCTTTCGGAACTCGCCCTGGGATGGGCTACGTACAACGGCGACCACATGTCGATGTACGGCGTCAACGTCAGCATCCCCAAAACGCTTGTCCGCTACCTTGTCGAATGGACAGCCAACCATGAAACGGATGAAAAAATAAGAACGACGCTGCTTGATATAGCCGACACACCGATAAGCCCGGAACTTATTCCCGCAAACGACGACGGGACGATCAATCAAAAAACGGAAGACGTCGTAGGCCCTTATGAACTGCATGATTTTTTCCTTTATCACTTCATCCGCTTCGGCGCGTCGCCAAAGAAAATCCTGTTCCTTGCCCGACAAGCTTTCGCGAAGAAATACGAAGAAGCCGAAATCAAAAAATGGCTGCAAACATTCCTGCGCCGTTTCTTCTCCCAACAGTTCAAACGCAGCTGCCTGCCCGACGGCCCCAAAGTCGGCTCAATAAGCCTCTCCCCCCGATGCGACTGGCGCATGCCGAGCGATGCCTCCGCCGACTTGTGGTTAACGGTCGACTAACCGAAGATTATCTGTACATTGCCGACAGCGCACTGCCGTACACGACACGCCCTCATCCCCGGTTTCCGCCGGGAGCCGTCGGACGACTGCAGGGAGTATCACCTCGTGAACTCATACGGCATGACAAAAGAACGGTAAAGTTCCGCCACGGTTTTGCCTGATACGGGATGGATTGCATCGGGGGCGATTTCTGCTAAGGGTTGCAGGACAAATTGCCGCTGATGCAGCAGCGGGTGAGGGATTGTCAGTTCGGGCGTCTGCATGACCAGATCGTCATATAGCAGGATATCTATATCTATCGTACGGTCGCGGTATACGCCGTTTACTGTTTTTTCTTTCCGTCCGGTTTCCCGTTCTATCGCTTGGGTGGCGGAAAGCAGGCCGGAAGGCGAAAGCTCGGTTTCTACCCGGACGACGGCATTGAGGTAGGTTTCCGCAGATTCGTAGCCCCACGGCGGCGTCTCATAAAAACCGGAAAGGGTAAGGATTTCCCCTACCCTGCCGGCAATAAGCGCAAGCGCTTTTTCCATATTATCCCGCCTGTTTCCGAGATTGGAACCCAAACCTAAAAAGACCTGCGACAATTTCATTCGCAAAACACCGGAGGATTCACATTTATAAAATCAGCATGGCATCTCCATAGGCGCAAAAACGGTATCCTTCCTTAATGGCTATCCGGTACGCTTCCATGACCAGATCATATCCTCCAAACGTCGCCGTCATCATAAGCAATGCCGACAGCGGCGTGTGAAAATTCGTAATCATGCAATTTGCAATACTGAAATCGTAGGGCATGAATATGAATTTGTTCGTCCAGCCGTCGTATTCCTTCAGGTGCGCATCCGTACTTACGGACGATTCTATCGCACGCATGACGGACGTTCCTACGGCGCAGATTTTTTTCCCTCTGTCCTTCGCTTCATTCACCGAATTTGCAACTTCCGCGCTTATTCGCATCTGTTCCGAATCCATTTTATGTTTCGACAGGTCTTCGACGTCTATTTCCCTGTAATTGCCTAATCCGGAATGGATCGTCACGTATTCGAACTTACAGTCTTTTATTTCCAGCCGTTTCATCAGTTCGCGGCTGAAATGGAGACCTGCGGCAGGAGCGACAACCGCGCCTTCTTCCGTTGCATAGATTGTCTGATAACGTTCCACGTCTTCCGGTCCCGCCTCGCGGGTTACATACCTCGGAAGGGGTGTATGACCCAGACCGTACAGTATACTTCTAAATTCTTCGCGCGAGCCGTCAAATAAAAAACGGAGTGTCCGTCCGCGCGACGTCGTATTATCAATCACTTCGGCAACAAGCGAATCGTCTTCGCCGAAATACAGTTTGTTTCCTATACGAATCTTACGCGCCGGATCGACAAGCACATCCCACAAACGAAGCTCGGGGTTGAGTTCCCTCAACAGGAATACCTCTATACGCGCCCCTGTCTTCTCCTTGTTTCCGTACAGCCGGGCGGGAAAGACTTTTGTGTTATTCATTATAAAGACATCGCCCTTACCAAAATATTTGATAAGATCCTTAAATTCACGATGCTCAATCTTACCCTTATTACGATGAACAACCATCATGCGCGATTCGTCACGGAATCTGGCCGGGTGTTGAGCAATCAACGATGTCGGCAGCGCAAATTTAAATTTCGAGAGTTTCATATATAAATATCATCAAGTTTATTAATTCAATATCGGGAATGTTTCGCGGAGTACATCAGGGATGTCCGGCAGGTATTGTCCGGTCGAGAAACATATCGATATCTTCGGTTGACATACATTTGTCGAGAGTGACCTCGCCGACACGCGTTCTTTCCAAAGCTATCAGATAAGCTCCGGAATCGAGGGCATACCCGATATCCCTCGCCAAAGCCCTGATATACGTACCTTTACTGCATACAACACGTATTTTTATAACGGGCAGATCATATTCCATCAATTCGATCCCGTCGATAACCAGCCGTTTCGCCTTCAATGGTGCATCAATACCTTTCCGCGCCAGCTCGTATGCTCGTTTCCCGTCAACATTGCAGGCCGAAAAAGCGGGAGGCACCTGTTCGATCCGTCCGACAAACATTTTCAATACACGATCGACCTTTTCACGTGTAATATGTTCCGTGGGATAGGTCGCATCGATCTCCTTTTCCAGATCGAACGACGGCGTTGTCGCTCCCAGTTTCAACGTTGCCACATATTCTTTCGTCTGCCCCTGAAATTCTTCGATTCGTTTCGTGGCGCGTCCCGTACACAAAATCATCACGCCCGTCGCTTTCGGGTCCAGCGTTCCCGCATGACCTACTTTTATTTTCTTCACACGCAACTTGCGCGAAAGTTTGTAACGAAACTTATTCACCAAATCGAACGAAGTCCAATCAAGCGGCTTGTTAAAATACACTACTTCACCTGTTTCAAAATCCATCATATCAACGAATATATAATAGCAAACAAGCCTGCTGCCACACAGTAACAGGCAAAATAGATAAGTTTACCTTTCTTTACAATCTCAATCATCCATTTACAGGCAAAAGCGCCCGACACAAACGCTGCAACAAAACCACAGATCATGGCGCCTGCGGGTATCGCGGAAAAAGCGGAAAGTTCATCTCCCTTCAGCGCTTTCAGCAAATCCAGCAACGCTTCTCCCATTACCGGAAGAATGAC
Organism: Tannerella sp.; assembly: GCA_031282485.1. Lineage (GTDB taxonomy): Bacteria > Bacteroidota > Bacteroidia > Bacteroidales > Tannerellaceae > Tannerella. The sequence goes on from JAITDQ010000169.1 coordinate 8,113, forward strand.
CATAAGGAAAGAAAACCGGGCTACTTTTCCCCTTTCATTTCCGAGCAGTATGCCGGCAGCTATCGTAGTGCCCGAACGCGAAAGGCCGGGTATCACGGCGCAGGCCTGAGCCAGTCCTATGATAAAGGCGTCACGAAACGATATTTCCTTTTTCCGGCACGGCGCGGCAAAATAAGAAACCGTCAGCAACGCTGCCGTCAGCAACAACATACATCCTACCGGTAACAATCCGCTTCCAAACATTTCCTCGACCGTATCTTTAAAAAATAACCCGACGATCCCCACGGGAATCATCGAAAGTAAAATTTTCGTAACCATTTTCGTATCGTCGTTCCAGCGAAAAGAAAAGACGCCTTTGAACAAACCGGATATCTCCGTCCACAACACAACAATCGTGCTCAATACGGTAGCTGCATGAAGAAGGACGGCAAATGCAAGATTCTCCTCGCCCGTCAATCCGAAAAAAGTCCCCGCAATCGTCAGATGTCCGCTACTGCTAACCGGCAAAAATTCCGTCAGACCCTGAATAAAGCCTAACACAACGGCCTCTATCCAACTCATGCTTTTTTATTTACCGCAACGGATTTCAAATCGTCTTTCGGTTTCTTCAAAATCCCGACAAACACAAGCGCAAATCCCAATACCGTCACGATGGGAGCAACGACAATACGCTGTTTGCTGAATATCGCAGGGTTAAACGACTCATCGGACGAACCGCCGCCGCTCATCAGCAAAAAACCTGTAATTATCAGCACGACAGCTACCGCTATCAAAATAAAGTTTTCTTTTCCAAATGCAAAATCTTTCATACGCATATATTATTTTAAATTCATATCATATATAATACAGTTTGCCTCTTGCCATACGCAGGTATCTGTTAACGGCAAAATGCGCTGCAAGAATGGATAAAAAAATTCCCGCCGCGAGCACAAGGCCATAGATAAGCAACAGTGTGTCCCTGCTCAGGATTTCGTCCACTCCTATAAATTCCCGTTTCACGTAATATAACGAGGCCACAAGCATAATTATTGCGATAAGGCCGGCAATAAATCCGCTTACTATATTATGTCTCACAAACGGCCTGCGGATAAAAGCAGGCGTAGCGCCGACGAGGCGCATCGTGTAAATCAGAAACCGCTTCGAATAAATCAGAAGCCGTACCGTATTGTTTATGAGCACGAACGTGATCATAATCAGCACCGCAAACAGCATGAACAGGATGATTCCTATCCGGCGTATATTCTGATTCACCATTTGCATCATATCCTTGCGATACTGCACATCGGAGACGCCGGCCACGGATGATATGCGCCGCTCTATTACGGAAAGGCTGTCGGCATGTGTATATTCCGAGTTCAGTTTAACTTCTATGGATGCATGGAAGGGATTAAAACCGAGAAACGTTTCGGGATCCTCTCCCAGTTCGCGCTGCATCTCAAGCGAGGCCTGCTCTTTCGAGATGTATTCCGTTGACTTCACATACGGCTGGCGTTCAAGATTATTACGCATCTGCCTGATTTTTACGTCGGAAAGATTTTCCGTTAAAATCACCGATATTGAAATGTTCTCCCGGACATAATGTGATAATTCGTTTCCTAAAAAACCCATTATCAGTATCAATCCCAGAAGAAACAGTACCAACGAAATACTGACCACCGAAATAAGATGGGAATTAAAGAATGATATTGTATTTTTTTTATTGTTTGATGCCATTCGAAATGCAATTATTGCCTTAATAATATAATAATAATGAGAGAAATGACTACTATTCCTCCCAATTTCGGTACAAAATAAATACATTTACATGTAAAATCATCCGCCTTTATGCATTTTTAACAACTTTTTTACCTAATAAAGTTGCGGAAGTTGCATTTTCTATGTTCACGCTCACGAAGTCTCCCACGCGATGTGTGCCTTTGTCGAAGATTACAACCTTGTTATGTTCCGTATGACCGAAAAGCTGCTCGCGCGAACGCTTCGAGAAGCCTTCGACAAGCACTTCGAAAGTTTTCCCGATGTCACGGCGGTTACTTTCTTCCGACAGTTTATTCTGCAAATCGATCATGCCCTGCAAACGGTATATTTTAACATCTTCCGGCACATCATCCGGCAAATGTCCGGCAGCATACGTCCCCGGCCGCTCCGAATATTTAAACATGTATGCCGAATCGTACCTCACCTGACGCATAAGCGAAAGCGTCTCCTCATAATCTTCATCCGTTTCGGAATGAAATCCGCAGAACAGGTCGGTCGAGACGGCACATCCCGGCAAAATACGGCGTATGGCGGCGATCCGGTCAAGATACCATTCGCGGGTATACTTGCGGTTCATCGCCTGCAGAATCTTTGTGCTGCCCGACTGCGCCGGGAGGTGAATAAATTTGCAGATATTGCGGTGCGCGGCCATTACGTACAGCATCTCGTCGCTCATATCTTTCGGGTGGGAAGTCATAAAACGTATGCGCATCTCCGGCGCCGCTTCGGCTACACATTCCAGCAGTTGCGGAAAGCCGGTCACCCGTCCGTCCGCCGTCCGGTAGCTGTACGAGTTAACGTTCTGTCCCAGCAGTGTCACGTCTTTATATCCTTTGGCGCGCATATCGGCTATTTCATTCAGGATACTGTCCACATCACGGCTCCGCTCGCGCCCCCGCGTATAAGGCACGATACAGTAAGAACAGAAATTGTTGCATCCGCGCATGATCGAAACAAAACCCGACACATGCAGGCCTGCCATTTTTAAAGGTTTTACATCTTTATATGTTTCCTGTGAAGAAAGCTCCACATTGATAGCTTTCTCCCCCCGTTCCACGGCTCCCGCCAGATTAGGCAAATCCATATAGGAATCAGGCCCGGCAACAAGGTCTACGCCATGATTCCTTATCAAATCTTCCCTGACGCGTTCCGCCATACAGCCTAAAACCCCTATTATCAGCGATTTTTTATTCCTGCGTAACGACCGGAAATATTGCAGGCGACCGATTACGCGCTGTTCCGCATTATCGCGCACAGAGCACGTATTGACAAATATTGCATCCGCTTCCTCTATATTTTCCGTAAGCGTATAGCCGTCGGTCTGCATCACGGACGATATGACTTCACTGTCGGCCACATTCATCTGGCAACCATACGTTTCAATATAAAGTTTACGTTCGCCCGAATCTTCCATATTCTGTTCCATATCATCAGTTTTCAAAAAACGACCGCAAAGATAACAATTATTTATCACATAAAACGAATTTCCGTCGAACAGGATGCACGCTGTACCTTTTTTCGCCGCGACCGCCGGGAAAAAAAGACAGGCGTCCCGACACGGACACCTGTCTCCAATAAACAAACTAAACAGACAGCCAATAATTCACAAAATCCGTATGATTCCGACAGAGATGATACGGCCTGTGCTTTTTTCTTAATATCCTGTACAGAACTGTCGACGATTCCAGTGCAGAACGGTCGGCAGTTCCAATGCAGAACAGTCGACAATTCTAATGCAGATCTGTCGTCAATTCTAATGCAGTTCCGTCGACGATTCTAATGCAGATCTGTCGGCAGTTCTAATACGATACGGAACCGTTCCCGCCATCCGATCCGCGTGCAGGCTTTGCACGCAACCCTGTACGTTACCGCGCTGCAAGGCTTTCGGCCTTGCGAACTCAATAGTTTTCCGCTCTTATTTCGAAATAGGCTTTCGGGTGCGAGCAGACCGGACAGATTTCCGGGGCTTTCTTGCCGATAATGATATGTCCGCAGTTGGCGCATTTCCATATCTGGTCGTTGTCGCGCGAAAAAACCAATCCGTCGTTTACGTTGGCAAGCAGTTTCCGGTAGCGTTCTTCGTGTGCCTTTTCAATTTTGGCTACGCCTTCGAACAGGAACGCGATCTTGCTGAAGCCTTCTTCTTTAGCGGTTTGAGCAAAACCGGCATACATATCCGTCCACTCGTAGTTTTCGCCGAGGGCGGCATCGAGCAGATTTTCAGTTGTTGCCGGAATATCGTTGTCATGGAGCAGTTTGAACCACAATTTTGCGTGTTCTTTTTCGTTTCCTGCCGTTTCTTCAAAGATATTCGCTATTTGCACATATCCTTCTTTTTTTGCTTTCGATGCATAGTACTGATACTTCGTATGCGCCTGCGATTCGCCTGCAAAGGCTATTTTCAAATTCTCTTCCGTTTTTGATCCTTTTAATGGTTTCATAACTAAATTAATTTAATGAATGAATAATTATTGATTTGTTTCACTTGCTTCAATCTTGCTCCAATCCTGAGCAAGCATGCGTTTGTAGCTGTTGTAACGCCATTTTGCATTGTCTTCGGCTGCCCGGAACAGTTCGGCCGCTTCTGCGGGATACTGTTTCGAAACAGATGAGAAACGAACTTCGCCTTTGAGGAAATCCTGGAATTTCTCCCATTGCGGTTCCTTGCTGTCCAGCGTGAACGGATTTTTACCTTCGGCTTCCAGCGCAGGGTTATAACGCCACAAGTGCCAGTATCCGCAGGTCACGGCATCTTTTTCTTCGGCTTGGCTCTTTCCCATGCCGTTGCGCAGACCGTGGTTGATACATGGAGCGTATGCGATAATCAGCGACGGGCCTTCGTATGCCTCGGCTTCGCGTATGGCTTTCAGCGTTTGCGCCTGATCGGCTCCCATGGCTATCTGGGCTACATATACATATCCGTAAGTAGTGGCTATCATGCCGAGGTCTTTCTTGCGGACACGCTTTCCTGCTGCGGCAAATTTAGCGATTGCGCCGACGGGAGTGGCTTTCGACGACTGTCCGCCGGTATTTGAGTAGACTTCGGTGTCGAGGACAAGGATATTTACGTTTTCGCCCGATGCGATGACATGGTCAAGACCGCCGTAGCCTATGTCGTAACTTGCGCCGTCGCCGCCGATAATCCACTGCGAACGTTTCACAAAGTAATGTTTCAATTCCAAAAGTTCCTTGCAGAGCGTGCAGGCGGGACACGGGCAGGTGGTTACGCCGGCCGTTTTCAGGGCTTTCATCTGTGTGAGCTGTTCGGCGTGTTCCGCTCCCGTACTTTCAAAATAGGCAATCACTTCATCGATCGAAGCGATGCCCCATTCGAGCGCGGCGACGTAGTCGTCGGCAGCTTTCCTGCCTGCCGCGCCGCTGTCGTTCCTGTTATCAAGCCATGCCTGCGCTGCATCCTTCACCCTTTGTTGCGTCCATTCGATTGCAATCAGCGCCTTTGTTTTTTCAACCACGCGATTACGCATCTTTTTGTTTGCCAGCTCCATGCCCATACCAAATTCACAGAAGTCTTCAAACAAAGAGTTTGCCCATGCCGGGCCTTGTCCCTGTTCGTTTTTCGTGTAGGGCGTGGAAGGTATGGAACCGGAATAGATAGAAGTACATCCCGTGGCGTTGGCTATCATTTCGCGGTCGCCGAACAGCTGGGAGATAAGTTTGAGATAAGGCGTCTCGCCGCAGCCCGAACATGCGCCCGAGAACTCAAACAGCGGAACGGCAAACTGGGAATTTTTAACATTCATCTTAATATCCACCAGATGCTGTTTCGATTTCACGTTTGCAACGCAGTAATTCCAGTTTTTCTGTTCTTCGAGCTGCGTTTCCAGCGGCGTCATGCTCAACGCCTGATTGCCTTTGAAGCCCGGACATATATCGGCGCAGTTGCCACAGCCGAGACAGTCGAGAACATCGATCTGAATACGGAAATTCATGCCTTTCATCGTAGCGGGAGCTTTCATTTCGAGCGTTTCGAACGCCGCGCCTGCCTTTTCCGCCGTATCCAGCACGAACGGGCGGATAGAAGCGTGAGGACATACATAAGCGCACTGGTTGCACTGTATACAGTTATCTTTGTTCCACTGCGGGACGAAAGCCGCGACGCCGCGTTTCTCATACTGCGCCGTTCCCTGCATCCAGGTACCGTCTTCGCTGCATTTGAATGATGAAACGGGAAGGAGGTCGCCGTCCTGCGCATTGACGGGACGAACCACTTCGTTGATAAATGCCGGGTCGTTGTTTGCCGGGACTTCATCGCCGGGAAGGGTTGTCCATGCCGGGTCGACCGCAAGCTGTTTATATTCGCCTCCACGGTCGACGGCCGCATAGTTTTTGTTCACAATGTCTTCCCCTTTCTTTCCGTACGATTTAACGATGAATTTCTTCATCTGCTCGATTGCCAAGTCGACAGGTATAACCTGTGTGATACGGAAGAATGCCGACTGGAGGATGGTGTTGGTACGGTTGCCCAGGCCTATTTCCTGTGCAATCTGCGTCGCATTGATATAATATACCGAGATATTTTTCTTTGCGAAATAACGTTTCACTTTGTTCGGCAAATGTTCGGCCAGTGCATCGCCGTCCCAGATAGTGTTCAGCAGGAAGGTGCCGTTTTCGCGCAGACCTTTCGTCACATCGTACATGCGAAGGTAAGCCTGTACGTGGCAGGCGACGAAGTTGGGCGTGTTCACGAGATAGGTCGAACGGATGGGCGTATCGCCGAAACGCAGATGCGAGCAGGTGAAACCGCCGGATTTCTTCGAATCGTAGGAGAAATATGCCTGACAGTATTTGTCGGTGTTGTCGCCGATGATTTTGATTGAGTTTTTGTTTGCGCCTACGGTACCGTCGGCTCCCAGACCGTAGAATTTGGCCTCGTACATGCCGGCGCCACCCATTGCTATCTCTTCTTTCTGCGGGAGGGAAGTAAACGTAATATCGTCAACGATGCCTATTGTAAAATGATTTTTAGGTATCGACATGGATAAGTTTTCGTATACGGACAGGATTTGTGCCGGGGTAGTATCTTTGGAAGAAAGGCCATAGCGTCCGCCGACGATAAGGGGCGCGTTTTCCTTTCCGTAGAAACAGTCTTTCACATCTAAGTATAACGGTTCGCCGTTGGCGCCCGGTTCTTTCGTGCGGTCGAGCACGGCAATTCGCTTAGCCGTTTCGGGCACGGCGGCAAGGAAATGTCCGGCCGAAAACGGACGGTACAGGTGAACGGCTACCAAACCTACTTTTTCGCCTTTGGCCGTCAGATAATCGATCGTTTCGCGTATTGCTTCCGTCACGGAACCCATTGCAATGATTACGCGTTCGGCGTCGGCCGCTCCGTAATAGTCGAACAGTCCGTATTTGCGGCCGGTAAGTGCGGAAAGTTCTTTCATGTATTCTTCCACAATTGCCGGGACGGCTTCATAATAAGGATTACATGCTTCACGGTGCTGGAAGAATGTATCGGGATTTTCGGCCATACCGCGGGCGACCGGTTTTTCGGGGTTCAAAGCGCGAGCGCGGAAGGCCGACAGCGCCTCCTGATCGATAAGCGGAGCCAGATCGTCATTTCCCAGCGCTTCGATTTTTTGTACCTCGTGCGATGTGCGGAAGCCGTCGAAGAAATTGACGAAAGGAACGCGCGATTTGATCGTCGACAGGTGAGCGACGGCGGCCAAATCCATTACTTCCTGTACGGAACCTTCGGCCAGCATGGCAAAGCCGGTCTGGCGGCAGGCCATTACGTCCTGATGATCGCCGAAGATCGACAGTGCGTGCGATGCAACCGTACGTGCCGATACGTGAAACACGCTCGGCAGCAGTTCGCCGGCTATTTTATACATGTTGGGGATCATCAGCAGTAATCCCTGAGAAGCCGTGTAGGTCGTCGTCAGCGCGCCGGCTTGGAGCGAACCGTGAACGGCGCCTGCCGCTCCGGCTTCCGATTGCATTTCCTGAACCAATACGGTCTCGCCGAAGATGTTTTTCCTCCCGGCGGCCGCCCATTCATCTACGTATTCAGCCATCGTTGATGAAGGCGTGATCGGATATATCGCGGCAACTTCGCTGAACATATACGAGATATGCGCCGCGGCCTGATTTCCGTCACAAGTCAAAAATTTCTTTTCTTTTGCCATAATTCTTAAATCTTTATGTTGTTATATAAATCCATTTCTTTTTTTCAATATAGAAAACCGAAAAGCCATACCGGAATAATGTTGTCATTCCCGGTATCGATGTCATCTACCGCATAGTAATAATCGGGGTTGTTTTTAAACGTTCCGTTTGCTCTTATGCAAAAATAATGTGCCTCATTTACGGTGAAATCCGTATTTTTTATTCCCTCGTTGACGATCAAATCCTTTTGCACCTGATTGTAGAAAAACGTCCTGCTCTCCGACAGTTCGTCGATCGGTTTCTGGTTGACAACGTGCAGCAGGTTTGTATTATAAATGTATACTTTGGACGGTTTCCGGGGAAAATCTTCGCCGACGCCGTATAACATATTGACCAGCCGGGCGTCTTTCAGGTATTTGATATAATTCATGACCGTCGCGCGGGACATGTCGAGTTCTTTGCTCAGCCGGCTTATGTTTGGCGTGCACGGGGCATCTAATGAAATCAGGTATAAAAGTTTCCGCAGTTTCGGGAGATAACGCTGTTCGATCTGCCTTATGTACAGCACATCGACTTCGAGGGTCATATTCATTGTTTTGAGCAGGTTTTCCGAATAATTGCGTTTTTCCAGAAAGAACGGGTAAAAGCCATGATGCAGGTAATCCCTGAAATCCGCCTGCAGTTTTTCGTTCATCCGTCCGGTAATATCTTCGGAAATAGGCCTGTGGTCGTGCAGGATGTCATGCAGGTTACAGACCGGATACTGTTCGCCGTTCACTAAGTTCAGGTATTCGCGGAACGAAAAACCGCGTAAATGGTATACGGCGACCTTGCCCGAAAGATCCGGATTTTCTTCTTTCAGGCGCATCACGGAAGGTCCCGTAAATACGATTTTCAGATCCGGGAATTTGTTGTAGCAGGCCTTCAGTTCCTTAGACCATTCGGGGTATTTGAAAACTTGGTCGATGAGAAGCGTCTTTCCGCCGCTGGAATGGAATTGTCCGACAAAGTCAATGAGCGTACGTACGGTAAAAATGAAGTGATTCAGGTTTATGTACAGGCATTCGCGGTTGCCGATTCCATAAAATTCTTTTGCGTATGAAAGCAGGAAAGTCGTTTTACCTACGCCGCGCGAGCCTTTGATACCAATCAGACGTTCATTCCAATTGATTTCATCCATCAAACCGCGACGAACCAGCGACGCGGAAAGATGAGACAGCAAATATTGATGTGTACGATAAAATGATTCCACTGTGCAGCGTACAATAGTTATATAATTGGGGACAAAAGTACGTAAAAAACTCAAAATTGCAAACCCGACTTTGCAATTTTTTTTGTTTTACGCAATATTTGATTATTTTTGCCGGGAAAATTCAGGAAATTAAAAATTAAAACTATTCATTATGCACGAATCACTATCCACGAATCCGTTTTTCGGTAAATACACGACCGAACACCAGACCATCCCATTCGACAAAATCAGGGATGAACACTATTTACCGGCATTTGACGAAGGGTTCCGGCTCTTGCGGGAAGATATTGACCGGATTGCCGGCGACACCCGGACGCCGACATTCGAAAATACAATCCTCGAACTTGAACGAAGCGGTGAATTTCTCAAAAGTGTATCCGACGCCTTTTTCGGCATATTCAGCGCCGTGTCGGACGAAAAAAAGATAGAAATCGCCCAGACGGTTTCACCGAAAATATCCGAATCCTCACATTATATATTTTTAAACAAACCCCTGTTTAAGCGAGTAAAGGAGGTATACGAAAACAAGGCGTCACTGAACCTTTCTACCGAAGATTTGCGACTGCTCGAAAACACATACGACCATTTCATCGACAGCGGCGCAGACCTGAACGAAGCAGACAGGGAATCGTACAAACGGTTAAGCACGGAGCTGACGCTTCTGGCCATTGATTTTGATAAAAATGTGATAAAAGACGAAAACAGTTTCGAGTTGCTCATTACAGACCGGAAGGATTTGAACGGACTCCCGTCCGGTATTTGCAGGGCAGCGGAGGCGGCCGCCGGGGAAAAAGGGCAGCAAGGCTGGCTCTTTACCCTTTCGGAGCCGAGTTACGTCCCGTTCATGCGTTATTCCGGCTGTCGCGAGTTGCGAAAGAAAATGTACATGGCGAAATCGACGGTGGGAAGCCGGGGAAATGAATCCGACAACCGGGAAATCGTGAAAAAAACGGTCAATAACCGGCTCGAAACGGCGCATCTTTTAGGGTATGACAATTATGCTTCTTACGTTTTGAAAGATAAAATGGCAAAAGATGCGGCGAACGTATATAAACTTTTCCGCCGGTTGCTGAAAAGTTATAAACCGCTGGCCGAAAACGAATATAAAACGCTGAACAGATTCGCATCCGAAACGGAAGACGACAGGGATTTCATTCTTATGCCCTGGGATTGGGATTATTATGCGGAGAGATTGAAAAAACGGCTGTTCCACGTCAACGACGAAATCACGCGCCCGTATTTCGAGCTTAAATCCGTAACGAAAGGCGTTTTCGGGCTTGCCGGGGAACTGTATGGCCTGACGTTCCGCGAAAATGCCGGGATACCCGTCTACCACAAGGATGTCACGGCTTACGAAGTGCTTGATTCGGATGACAGCCTGTTGGGGATTTTATACGCAGACTTTTTCTCCCGCGAGACAAAGCAGCCGGGTGCATGGATGAGCAGTCTGAAAGGGCAGTTTATCGACGGGGAAAACAATGACCGCCGGCCGCATATCCTGATATCGATGAATTTTATGCGTCCCACGAACGAACAGCCCTCATTGCTGTCGTACGGCGAAGTAAAGACCCTTTTGCATGAGTTTGGCCATGCGCTCCACGGATTGATGAGCAAATGCAGGTACGGAAGCATGTCGGGTACAAATGTAAAGCACGATTTCGTGGAACTCCCCTCGCAGATAATGGAAAACTGGCTCGACGAAACCGGATTTTTAGACCGTATAGGCGTCCATTACAGGACAGGAAGGAAAATCCCCCGCCAGTTAACGAAGAATATCATTAATTCGGCGAACTTCAATGCCGGATATGCGTGCTGCCGGCAGGTCGGTTTCGGTCTGCTGGATATGGCATGGCATACCCTGACCGTGCCATTCGACGGCAACATAGCGCGTTTCGAGAAAAAAGCATGGAAAAAAACGCTCGTACTGCCCGGAATCAACCGGGCAATCATGAGTTGCCGCTTCGGGCATATCTTTTCGGGAGGCTATGCGGCCGGGTATTACGGTTATAAATGGGCGGAAGTATTGGATGCGGATGCGTTTTCCGCATTTAAGGAAAAAGGCGTTTTTGACAGGGAAACGGCGCAGTCGTTCAGGCAAAACATCCTCAGCAAAGGCGACAGTGAAGACCCGAACGTGCTTTATGCGAGTTTTCGCGGACGCAAACCGTCAATCGACGCACTGCTGCGCCGCAACGGTATTCTCCCCGCTACCGTTAAGCGGGGCGCTATTTCCCCAGCCGCGGGAGTCCGGCCGGCGAAGTAACGGCAAAAATACCTTTCTGCTTCGACCGTATATCCTCGATCAGGTAAAACGCTTTCGGGTCAAACTCGTCTATCATCCGTATGACCTTCTGTTGCAATTTCCTGTTGATTACGGTTTCAATAATATCCACCTCCGAAATAGCCCCTTCACCTTTGATGAAGGTAGAGCCGATGTTGTCCCTGTTCAATATCTTCGCCAGCCGGTGGCCGTCGTTTTTCGTATAAATCCGGAGCAGAACATACCCGAAAGCGATCTTGTTCTCGACCAGTATGCCGATAAAATTACCTGCGGCATACCCGCCCGCGTATGCGACATAAGCAATCAGGCTGTTGGTGTGAGAGAATATCTGGGAAATAATAACCACCCAAATGAACACTTCAAAAAA
>JAITDQ010000180.1 GCA_031282485.1 Tannerella sp.
CATTAACCACTAATCACTTTTCTTCAATCACATTCCAGTCGGGTGGCGTGACGCCTAACAGGTGTTTTGTGAAGAAATCGAACCGTTTGCGGTCGCCGTATACACCTCCTAATGAGTGATTCATTCCGGGGACTACGACGAGTTCAAATTCTTTTTTCGCTTTAATAAGTGCGTTGACGACCTGCATCGTGGAGGCGGGATCTACATTGTCATCCAGTTCGCCTACCATCAACATTAGCGGACGCGTCAGCAGATGTGCGTTTTCCACGTTGCTGCATGCTATGTAACTGCTGTCTACCGGGTAGCCCATCCACTGTTCGTTCCACCATATTTTGTCCATACGGTTGTCATGGCAGCCACAACCGGCGTAGGCGGCTTTATAAAATTCGGGATGGAAAAGTACGGCCGCCATTGCTTCCTGTCCGCCGGCGGAACCGCCGAATATGCCGATGCGTTCGATGTCCATGTACGGATATTTTTCCGCCGCGGCTTTTATCCAGGGGATACGGTCGAGGAATCCGGCGTCTTTCAGGTTTTTGTAGCAAACGTTTTCAAAGGATTTGCTTCGGAAGGATGTCCCCATTCCGTCGCACTGGACGACGATGAAACCGAGTTCCGCCATGGTCTGGTGATACCAGTGTATTTCGTGGAATGTTTTCGGTGTATATGCGCTGCCCGGTCCGGAATAGATGTATTCGATGACGGGATACGTTTTATTGGGGTCGAAGTTCGTCGGACGGAATATGACGCCCCAGATGTCGGTTTGTCCGTCGCGCCCTTTGGCTACGAAAGGTTCGGGAGCAATCCAGCCTAAGTTTTTCAGGCCGGTGAGGTCACATTCTTCCAATGTCATCAGCGTTTTTCCGTCGCGGGCGTTGCGGAGGACGGTTTTGGGCGCAGCGTCTACCGTCGACCATGTGTCGACCAGATATTCCGCATTTTTTGAGAACCATGCCGTATGACTTCCCGTTTCCGGTGTCAGGCAGGTCAGTCCCGTGCCGTCCATTTTGATGCGGTAATAGCGCAGGAAATAGGGATCTTCGTCTTTCACCATGCCGTTTGCCGAGAAATAAATCATGCGTTTGTCCTCGTCGACGTGGATTATGTCGCGCACGTACCACTCTCCTTTGGTGATTTGGTGTTTGACGCGGCCTGACGGGCAGTCTATCATATAGAGGTGATTCCAGTTGTCGCGCTCACTCATCCAGATGGTTTCGTTACCGTTTTTGAGGTTGCGTTTGTAGTATCGCTGGTAGTTGACGAACGTCTCGCTTGTTTCTTCGATAACCGTGCGCACCAGGCCTGTCTCGGCGGATAACTCCAGCACGCGATAAACCTGGTGTCCGCGCTGGTTATAGTCGAACATAAGGTTGCGGCTGTCGTTGTCCCATTCGAGCCTGCTAATCTCGTATTGCGAGGCGAATAATTCCGTGGAGGGACAAACGGCTTTTCCGTCGTCTACATGGAAAATATGGGGTACGCTGAAGGGCAATGCGTCGCCGGGCTTTGCGTATTCACGTTTGTGGAGCTTGGGTTGCAACCGGTCGGAAGGTGAGGATTCGATCAAGTAAAAATACTGTTTCTCGGCCGGACGTATCTTTAATGATGCGACCTTTCGCGAATCCGGCGACCAGTAAAGACGGGCCGAATAATATTCTCCCGATGCGCCGTCGAGGCTTAAAGCTTTTTCCTTTCCCGATGCCGTTTCTTTGACGTAAATGTTGCTGTTTTTGATGTATGCGGTGTATTTTTTGTCCGGTGAAGGAATGGAATCGCCCGTTCGTTGTTCGTCCCTTTCACCCCAGTAGCGCATGGGTCCCCTTGGGAAGAAGGGGCGTCTTCTTTCGTCGGCGAGCCGCTGTTTCATTGTGTCCGGCATGACCGTGCGCTGTTTTTTCTTTGCATCTACGAGGACATGTTCCTCTCCTTCCGGAGTGTTGCGGATATACCAAAATTCATCCGTATCGGCAATCCAGTGCGGGAAGATGTTCGCATTGGGTACCGTGTTCCTGTATTTTTCAGGTAACGACAGCGCCCGTTTATAATCTTCGATTGTTCCCTGCGCCGAAAGCATCTCCGCGACCGCCAGGAAACTGATAAATGTAATTGTTTTAATGTACTTTTTCATACGCAAACGAGTTATGAATTAAAAATTAAAAGATATCTCAACTCTCAACTAAAAAAGGGTATCCGAAATGTGTGGGAGGGACGAATGATTCCTTGATTGTGCGGGCGTTTGTCCAGCGTATCAGGTTTAGCGGGCCTCCGGCTTTGTCGTTTGTTCCCGATGCTCTTGAGCCTCCGAACGGTTGTTGGGCGATGACGGCTCCTGTTGGTTTGTCGTTGATATAGAAGTTGCCGGCCGAATAGCGAAGTTTGTTGAGGGCTGTCATGATGGCATAACGGTCGCGTGCGAAAATGGAACCGGTCAATCCGTAAGGGGAAGTGCGGTCGCAGAGTTCGAGCGTTTCCTCATATTTGCTGTCGTCGTATATGTATATTGTAATAACGGGGCCGAATATCTCTTCCGTCATTGTCCGGAATTGCGGGTTGCCGGTCAGGATGACGGTTGGTTCGATGAAGTAGCCGGCCGATTTATCGCCGTTGCCTCCAAATATAACTTCGGCATCGGGAGCGTGTTTGGCATGATGGATGTATCCCATGATATTGTCGAACGACGCTTCGTCGATTACGGCATTGATAAAGTTGCCGAAATCCTGCGGGTCGCCCATTTTTATCTCTTTCAACATATCGCCAACCTGTTCCCTGATTTTGCTCCACATTGATTTGGGGATGTAAGCACGTGAACCGGCGGAACATTTCTGACCTTGATATTCGAACGCGCCGCGTACAATCGCCGTTGCAACTTCGGCGGAAGGCGAGGAGGGATGTACGAAGATAAAGTTCTTGCCTCCCGTTTCGCCGACAATTTTAGGATATGACTTATACGTTTCCAGTTTTCCGGCCATTTGACGCCACAAGGTATTGAACGTTACCGTAGAGCCGGTAAAGTGGAATCCGGCCAGACGGGGACTGGCGGTAATGACGTTGCCGATTACGCTTCCCTGTCCGGGAATAAAGTTGACGACGCCGGGCGGAAGTCCCGCTTCCTCGAAAACCTTCATGAGCAGGTAGTTTGAATGAATTGCCGCAGTTGACGGTTTCCAGACGGCAACGTTTCCCATCATGGCCGGAGCCATGTTCAGGTTTCCCGCAATGGAGGTGAAATTGAACGGGCTTAGGGAAAAAACAAATCCTTCGAGGGCGCGATATTCCATTCTGTTCAGGATGCCTTCGCCGGAATAGGGCTGGCCGGAATAGATTTCTCCGGCGTAGAACGCGCTGAAACGCAGGAAGTCGATCAATTCGCAGGGCGCGTCTATTTCTGCCTGGAAGGGGCTTTTACTTTGCCCGAGCATGACGGAAGCGTTTAGCAGGTAACGGTATTTTGTTGCAAATAACTCCGCTGCACGCATCATTATCGACGCCCGCTCCACCCACGGCAGTTCCGACCATTCTCCGTGCGCTTTCGCCGCCGCGTCGATAGCCATTTGTACTTCCTTTTCGCCCGCTTTATGATAAGTGGCCAATACGTGTTTGTGATCGTGAGGCATTACGACTTTTCCCGTATTACCGGTACGTATGTCTTTTCCTCCGATAACCAGGGGAATATCCCATTCTTCGGATGAGAGTTGTTTTAATGCCTGTTTTAACGCCTTCTTTTCCGGTGTCCCCGGGGCGTATGTGTAAACCGGTTCGTTTTCCGGTTTATGAAATTTGTAAATAGCATTGTTCATATTATATAAATTAAAAATTAAAAGATATATGTGCTTTCGCTCATTTTAGTCAATATACTTTCCACTCAATTACTCCGCCCGAAAACTCTTTGCGCGTTACGTCAACAACCTGCGGCCCATTTTCTTCGGATATTTTTTCT
>JAITDQ010000029.1 GCA_031282485.1 Tannerella sp.
GCATTGGAGGCGGCTTTGGAATCCCGGCCGGCGACGGTAAGTTTGCGG
The DNA here is from genome assembly GCA_031282485.1 of Tannerella sp. Lineage (GTDB taxonomy): Bacteria > Bacteroidota > Bacteroidia > Bacteroidales > Tannerellaceae > Tannerella. The sequence continues at coordinate 49 of JAITDQ010000029.1, forward strand.
GTTAATCCGTATAAAGGGTTCCCGGCGGAACGGTGCGGCAAATATGAAAAGGTTCCATGGTGCGGGACGGGCTATTATCTTCCGGAACGGCCGTCGTTTACGTGCGACCCGCTGTTTCATGCCGGTTCTTATTATGTTCAGGAGGCGTCGTCCATGTTTCTCGAACAGGCATTGTTGAAAATAATGACAGACATGGAGCCTTCGCGAACGCAGATAACCGCGCTCGACCTGTGCGCCGCGCCGGGAGGCAAGTCTACGCATTTGCTGTCGCTTCTTCCCGAAGGGAGCCTGCTCGTCAGCAACGAGGTTATACGGAGCCGCAGCGCGATTCTCTCCGAAAATATGATTAAGTGGGGACGTTCCGACGTTATTGTTACAAACAGCGATCCCAAGGAATTTGGGAAACTGAAACATCTTTTTGATATTATACTGGCGGACTTGCCCTGTTCGGGCGAAGGTATGTTTCGTAAGGACGCGGACAGTCGCAGCGAGTGGAGCATTGATAATGTGAAACTGTGCGCTTCACGCCAGAAACGTATCATTCTCGACGCGTGGGACGCCCTCAAACCCGGTGGCCGGCTGATTTACTGCACCTGTACTTTCAACACGGAGGAAAACGAAGATAACGTATACGAGCTGGCTGAAGAACTGGGCGCGGAAATCGTCGCTGTTCCCGTAAAGCCGGAATGGAACACCATGGGGTCGCTGCGTCACGGCATACCCATATACCGGTTTTTCCCGCACCGCACATGCGGGGAAGGGTTTTCCCTTGCCGTGATGCGTAAAAACAATGACGCGGACGGGATAAGAACGAAATACAAAAACAGCAGACAACCGGCGCCGGCACCGGCAGAAATAAAACGCATGCTGTCGGAACCGGACAGGTTTGTCTTCCTTTCGGACGGGAAACCGACGGCAGGCGGCGGCGCTGCGTCGGGGAAAGCCGCGAATGTCGGCGACCGTCATTCGGGCAGGACGAACGGGATTTATGCCTTGCCCGAAATGCATAAAAACGTTTATGCCCTCCTCGCCGAAACGCTGAACATCGTTTCGGCGGGCATACCTCTGGGCGAGTTTAAAGGAAAAGACTTTACGCCGTCCGCCGCCCTGGCATTAAGTACGGATATTAATCCCGAAGCGTTTTTTACCGTTGAGCTATCTTATGAAAACGCCCTGAAATATCTGCAGAAAGAAGCAATCCTGCTGCCGGCAAACGCCCCGAAAGGATACGTGCTTGTAACTTACGGGAACACGGCGCTCGGATTCGTAAAAAACATCGGAAACCGCGCGAACAACCTCTATCCTCAGGAATGGCGCATCAGAAAGAGGTTTGTTTGATATATTCGTAAATAGCCTGCTGTGCGCGTACCGGCGGACGGTCATCGCGTTTGAATACATTCGCAAGGTTCCCGTCAAGCGTACAGGCTTTGACGTTATCACGCAACTGCAGTTTCACAATATCGGTCACTTCCCGTTTTATCTTCGGGCATAAGACGGGGAAAGCCGATTCTATCCGGCGGCTCAGGTTCCGGCGCATCCAGTCGGCCGAAGTGAGGAACACGTCTTCCGACCCGTCATTATAAAAATACCAGACGCGCGAGTGTTCAAGAAACATGTCCACAATGCGCGTGATGCGTATGTGCCTGCTGTACGGCTGACCGGGCACAAGACAGCATATTCCCCGCACGATAAGGTCTATCTCGACGCCGTTCTCCGAAGCGTGATATAAGGCATCAATCATGTGTTTGTCGTGCAGCCCGTTCATTTTTAAAATGATATAACCGCGACGTCCTTCCCGTACATGCTCAATCTCGCGTTCAATCATACGCCTGATTTCCGGCGTCATATTGAACGGGGCGACGAGGAGATGACGGAAGACGGGACTTCCCGTCCGGCGCTCCAGCACCGAAAACAGGTTGTTCACATCCGCAATCAGACCTTTGTGACAGGTCAGGAGAGCCATGTCGGAATAAATCCGGGCTGTTTTCTCATTGAAATTCCCGGTACTGAGGTAAGCGAAATCCGCCCGCCCGCCTTTACGGAGGATAACGGCCACCTTGGCATGCACTTTCAGTCCGGGGATGCTGTAAATAATCTTTATCCCGGCCTGTTCCATGCGTTCGGCGGCGCTCACGTTGTTTTCCTCGTCGAAACGGGCTTTCAGTTCTACGAAAACCGTCACTTTCTTTCCGTTCTGGGCGGCGCTTATCAGCGAGTTGATGACTGCGGAATTTTCCGCCACACGGTATTGGGTGATTTTTATTTCCTCTGCATCGGGGTCGAACGATGCTTCCATCAAAAAACGTATCAGGTAATCAAACGACTGGTAGGGGAAATGAAGCAGTACATCGCGCTGCATCACTGCCCTGAAAATGGAGCCTGTCTCGTCGAGGTAAGGCACGCGCACCGGCGACGGCGGCGTTTGCTCCAGCGAGGCGCCGACGGGATTGGGCAACCGGACAAGGTCTTGAAGGTTCATATAGCGTCCGCCGACAATCAGGTCGTCCGCCTCGATGCCGAACGATTCGCAGATGTATTCGAGCATGTCCGCCGGCATCGCACGGTCGTACATGAAACGGCTCAGGGCGCCGATTTTGCGTTTGCCGACCTTTGTCTTTATCTCGTTCACGATGGCCTTCGGGCCGTCTGCATGATGGTCGTCGATATAGATATCCGCATCCCGCGAAATCTTTATACTGTAACATCCTTCGACGTCATATCCCGGAAAAATCACGGGCAGGTTCGCCCGTATTACGTCATCAATGAACATATAATAGAACATGCCTTCGTGCGGGGGCAGGGGGACAAAACGGGGCGTTTTCAGGAACGGTATCTTGATGAGCACGTAGTAAGGTTCGCCGGTAATCTTGTTGCTCATTTTGACGATGAGGTACAGGCGGCGGTCGCGGATGAAGGTCTTGACACCTTTCTGTATCGTCACGGGGGAGAGGAAGGGGAAGACTTCTTCGTTAAAATAACTGCGGACGAAATCGCGGTGAAAATCCTCCGGCCGGCTGTCCTGGTAGAGACAAATCTTCTGCTGCCGCAGCCCGGCGAGTATTCCTTCGCCGAAGATACGGTAGAAATCCTGCTGCTGGCGGTTCACCTCGCGTGTGATATTCTCAAGGCTTTCTTCGGAGGTTTCCGCGCTCTCGTCTATATAATTTTTCTTTATGATGTCGCCCCGGTGTTCCGAGACGCGTACTTCATAAAATTCTTCCAGGTTGGAAGCGTAAATAGACAGGAAACGGATACGCTCATAAACGGGCAGATGCGGGTCGTCTGCCTCCATAAGCACTCTGTAGTTGAATGACAGCCAGCTGATATCGCGTTTGAAATATTTATACCTGTGTTCTTCCATGCGTGCAAACATACGTGAAAAATTCCGTTTTTACAAATTCTGTATGGATAAAAATCCTATCTTTGCCCTCATGATACGGATAGGACTTCTTTCGGACACCCACGGCTGGTGGGACGACAAATACGTTAAATACTTCGGAACATGCGACGAGATATGGCATGCAGGCGATATTGGCTCCGAAACGCTGGCGCGCGACCTGGCGGACATAAAACCGCTGCGCGCCGTTTACGGCAATATAGACGGGTATCCCCTGCGCCGGCAGTTTCCCATGACGGCACAGTTCAAAGTCGAGGATATAAAGGTCATGATGACGCATATCGGCGGGTATCCGGGACGGTACGACCCTTCCGTCCGGGCGGAATTATATGCGGCGAAACCGCAGCTGTTTATCTCGGGACATTCCCATATCCTCAAAGTGATGTTCGACAAAAACCTTCGTTGCCTGCACATAAACCCCGGTGCGGCCGGCATCAGCGGATTCCAGCAGGTGCGCACGCTCGTCCGCTTCGTCATAGACGGGAGCGAAATCAAAGAGCTGGAAATAATCGAACTGGGAAACCGGAATGAGCGGGGCATTTGAGTGTGTCGATTTTCAACGCTGCCTGCGGCTGCGCGGGTGACCCTGCTATTGGCAGGACAATTCATGCCTGCTTTGCCCGTACTGCTGCAAACTTACAGGTTATCAAAAAGGAAATTCGACATGCGCGTATACAGGTGCATGCGTGTATTTCCGCCGTAGATGCCGTGATCGCGGTCGCGATAAATCTGCATTTCAAACTGCTTGCCGGCCTGCACCAGGGCTTCCGCATAATCCATACTCTGCTTGAAATGGACATTATCGTCAGCCGTACCATGCACGAGCAACAACTTCCCCTGCAGGTTTTTTGCAAGTTTCACAGGCGACGTCTCATCATATCCGTTTTTATTCTCTTTCGGCGTACGCATGTAACGTTCCGTATAGACCGTATCGTAATACCGCCAGTCGGTCGGGGGTGCGACGGCTATGCCGGCTTTGAAAACGCCATTCCCCACGCTCATCGCCATCAGCGTATTATATCCTCCGAAACTCCAGCCCCAAATGGCTATGCGATCTTTGTCGACATACGACAGTTTGCCCAGCGCAACGGCGGCCGCCACCTGGTCGTGCGATTCCAGATCGCCCATGCGCATATACGTGCACTTGCGGAAAGCCTCCCCCCGCGCACCCGTCCCGCGACCGTCGACACATACGCAGAGAATCCCGTTTGCGGCAAGATACTGTTCCCAGTCCATCCCGAAACGGTCTGTCACGGACTGCGAATTTGGCCCGCTGTACTGGAACATCACCACCGGATACCGTTTCGATTCGCTGAAACCGACCGGCTTAACCATCCACACATTCAGTTCTTCGCCCGTAGCCGTAGTGACCGTCATAAACTCTTTCGGCGAGAAGGCATAGTCCTGCAACTTATCCTTCAACGCGGCATTATCCTCAAGCACCCGGACTTCCCTGCCCGTCTTCGTCTCATGGAGGCTGATGCGCACAGGCGTATTGACGCCGGAAAAACGATTCACATACCAGGCATACGAAGCGCTGAAGGACGCACTGTTTGTCCCCTCCATCGTCGACAGGCGCGTCTTCTTCCCTTTCACATCAATGGAATACACCGAACGGCACAACGGACTTTCTTCCGCCGATTCATAATAGATCGTCCCCGTCGCCCCGTCCTCCCCAATCAGGCGTGTCACATCCCAGTTCCCGCTCGTGACCTGGCGCAGCATGACGCCCGTCGGGGAATAGCGGTAAATATGCGCATACCCGTCCTTCTCGCTTACGTAAAGAAAACCGCTCGCCGAAAACTGTATCGCCTGCATCCATTCGGAATCTATATAAGCCCTGTTTTCATCCTTCATAATCAGTTTAAACACCCCGCTTTTGGGGTTGGCATGATAGAGGTTGAATACATTCTGCTGACGGTTAAGCGTCATCACGGCCAGTTGCGAAGGCTCCGCCGCAAAACGCAGGTAAGGGATATAACCGTCTTCGCCGCCAGGCGTTTTCAGCGTTTTTATATCTTTCGTTTCCACGCAGTACGAATGTAGCGTCACTTTCGAATTATTCTCCCCCGCCTTCGGGTATTTGAAACGCTGCTCAAAAGGATAATACGAATTACCATACATCGCCATGGCGTATTCCGGCACCTCCGTCTCGTCGAAGCGCACATAAGCAAGATACTCGCTGTCGGGCGACCAGGCCATAAGGTTCGTCACGGAAAACTCCTCTTCATAGACCCAGTCCGTTGCCCCGTTAATGATACGGTTCGCCTCCCCGTCTTTCGTAACCTGCGTTTCGGTATCGTAATCAAACTTTTTTATCCATATATTGTTATTTTCCACATAGGCGCACATGCGTCCGTCCGGCGAGAAAACCGGAATCATAACCTTGTTGCCCGATTCATTCAGCCGTTTCACCATCCGGCGGCGCACATCATAATCATACACAGCGGCGCGGAACGAACGGCGATAAATCGATTCCTTCTCCCGTATAATCAGTATATGATACCCCGTAGAGCTTATCACATAATCTTCGAAATCCTCAAACGTACATTCGCGTGCGTTCTTCACATCAAAAAGCGTCTCTACGGCTTCCCCCGTACGGTACGAATATTTGATAATCATCGTACGCGCCTTATTCATTGCGGTATAATGCTGTCCGTCAGGCAACGAACGCATCTCGCCTGCGGACGCCTCCTGCCGGAACGTCCCGTTCACGATATCCGCCAGGCTGATTCGTTTATTACCCTGCTGGGCAAAAACGCTGCCCGCCGTCATTATCAACACGAAAAAAAACACCGCATGCAAAAAAGAAAATCTCTTCATATCACTAACTTTTAATATTATTATCCCTGATTCGGACGCCGGAAAACTTCACTGCCACTCCCCCACTCCACCGCCGGACGGGGATATCCGGAGAGAGCGGTCAGGGTTTCCTGTCCGATATTTTCCCCGCAAATATAAAAATATTTTACAACTATTCTACTCCCAAATAATGGAAAATTGGCAGGATATAATTTATTTTGACCGAAAAATGAATATATTTGCGTTGCAAATAAAGACGATACACATGCTAATAAACAAAATAACGAATAAAATACACCCCGAATTTACCGACTACCTGCGAGCCGTATTCCCCGCGTTCAAAGTCCAGAAAATCTCCTTAAATGCGGGCTTCACCTGTCCGAACCGCGACGGCACAAAAGGCCGCGGCGGATGCACCTACTGCAATAATCGGACGTTCAATCCCGACTATTGCGACAACGGCAAAAGCATTACCGAACAGTTGTCGGAAGGAATAAATTTCTTTTCCCGCAAGTATCCCGCCATGAAATATATCGCCTACTTCCAGGCTTACACAAACACCTACGATAAAGTTGAAAACCTGCGGTTAAAATACGAAGAAGCGTTAAGCCACAAAGAGGTCGCCGGAATCATCATCGGCACCCGTCCCGATTGCGTTTCCGTCGAATTGCTGGATTACTTGCAGGAACTTAACCGGCGCACGTTCGTAATGGTCGAATATGGCATCGAAAGCGCCTCGGAGGAAACGCTCCTCCGAATCAACCGTGGCCACACCTACGAAGAAGCCAAAGACGCAGTCATACGAACCGCCGAACGCGACATACCCGTCGGAGCGCATCTCATAGCCGGTCTTCCCGGCGAGACGCGCGAACAGTTCCTCCGGCACGCCTCCATAATCTCCGAACTGCCGCTCACCTCCATCAAACTGCACCAGCTCCAGATCATCCGCGGAACAGCCATGGGCAAGGAATACGAATCCCACCCCGAACGATTCCATTTATACACCGTCGACGAATACATCGACCTCGTCATCGAATTTATAGACCGCCTGCGCCCCGGCATCTACATCGACCGTTTCATCTCCCAGTCGCCCAAAGAACTACTCCTCGCCCCCGACTGGGGACTAAAAAACCACGAATTTAAATCCCGCCTGGAGCGCAAACTCGCCTCCGGCAATAGCAATAAAAATCACAAATAAGTTTCACAGTTGTGAAACTTTTTATATCTTTGCCGCATGAGAAGAACAATGCATAAATCGAAAGCATTTGAAGATTTTTACTCATCTCTCAATTGCAGAACGAGGAAGAAACTTGAGTATGTTTTACAGATTATTCAAGAAGAGGAAATTGTGAGTACCAAATTTGTAAAAAAGATAGTAAATTCCAACTTTTACGAAATAAAGATATCTACCGATAATGAATATAGAGTACTCAATTTCACGATGGATAACGACAGTTTCATTAGTTCGAACAACGTACTGCTGCTAAATGGGTTTATTAAAAAATCGGAATCGGATTATGCAAAACAGATAATAATAGCACAAAACATAATGCAAAAGGAGGGATTTATCTATGGAAACAATGATTGACAGAAAACAGTTGAACTGGGACAAAATAAAGAAACTCCCGACAACAAACGAAATGCTGAACGATTTGTATGGCGCGGAAGGCACACCCGAAAGGGAATCATTCAAAAAAGAGGCTTATTCTTACTATACCGGTCAGATCATAGAGCGGACAAGAAAAGAGGCTAACATGACACAAACGGAACTCGCAGAAAAGATCGGCGCTACCAAATCGTATATATCCAGAATAGAAAGAGGCAGAACAGAGCCTAAAATATCTACTTTCTATCGCATAGCGGCGGCCTT
>JAITDQ010000079.1 GCA_031282485.1 Tannerella sp.
AAGTTTCTGAAAGAGACTTTTTCGCCCACCGAAGGCATGGGATACAGTTATATACGTATCTCTATCGGATGTTCCGATTTTTCGCTCAGCGAATACACTTGTTGCGACAGTCCCGGAATCGAAAATTTCGCCCTGCAAAACGAGGAAACCGTTTATGTGATTCCTGTTTTGAAAGAGATTCTCGCTATCAATCCCGAAATCAAGATTATGGGTTCGCCGTGGACTTGTCCCCGATGGATGAAAGTCAACAATCTGACCGATTTGAAACCATTCGATTCGTGGACAAGCGGTCAACTCAATCCGGCGTATTATGCTGATTATGGCGATTATTTCGTGAAATGGATTCGTGCATTTGCTGAAAAAGGGATTAATATTTATTCGATAACTCCGCAAAACGAGCCGTTGAATCGTGGTAATTCCGCCTCGCTGTATATGGGCTGGGAAGAACAGCGCGATTTTGTGAACAACGCCTTGACGCCCAAACTGAAAGCGGCAGGATTGAAGACAAAAGTATATCTGTTCGACCATAATTACAATTACGACGGCATCAGCGACCAAAACGGTTATCCCGTAAAGATTTACGATGCTGGAGTTGACGAAACGGTCGTTGGCGCCGCATATCACAATTATGGAGGCGACCGTGACGAATTGAATAACGTCCACAGTAAATATCCCGGTAAGGAACTGATATTCACCGAGACGTCGATAGGAACGTGGAACAGCGGCAAAGACCTCGCCGTTCGCTTAATGCGCGATATGGAGGAGATAGCGTTGGGAACGGTAGACAACTGGTGTCGAGCCGTTATTGTCTGGAATCTGATGCTCGACAGCGACCGTGGTCCCAATCGTGAAGGCGGTTGCCGGACATGCTACGGAGCTGTGGATATCGACCGTTCAAATTACTCAAGTATAACGAAAAACTCTCATTATTACATCATCGGACATCTGTCGTCGGTGATTAAGCCGGGAGCGGTGCGAATCGGCGCCACAGGTTACACAGCCGACGGAATCATGTATTCCGCGTTTGAAAATCCGGACGGGACGTATGCTTTCGTCTTGCTCAACAACTCCGCCGAAAGTAAGCAAATCACTCTGAACGATAATGTTCAGCATTTCAGTTACGAGATTCCCGCTCAATCGGTGGTCTCATATTTATGGAAAAAGTCTAATACAAAAAAATTAAATTTATAAGTCATGAAGAGACATAACTATTTGTTTTTGATTCTGTTCAGTATTATATTCCTCGCTGCGTGCAACGACGAGGAAATCAATAATAACGATTTTGCCGGCAACCCTGTCATAAAGTCTGAAACACAGTTTACAGGCGTTCGGCTCGGCGACAGTCTGGCATTTACGGTCGAGGTAAGCGACGAGTTTCCGCTCTCGACGTTGCAAGTGTCGCTGTACTTCGGCGACAGCAAAGTTGCCGGAAAAACTGTCCGCATTAAAGAAAACGGCAAATATTCAGGGAAAATCTACGTCCCTTATTTCGCCGATATTCCCGACGGAACGGCTACGCTGGAATTTATTCTGCAAAACACTCGTCTGGCAACCGCTAAACAGTCGTATGACGTGCCTGTCAGACGTCCCGATTATCCGTATCTGATTCTCGTTACGAAAAACGCCATATATCCAATGGCGCGTAAAGGATTATATCAATATGCTGCTACCGAACTGTTTCCGCTCGAACTGCCTGCGTATATCAAAACGCCGGTAACGGATGCCGCCGGTAACGAAATCGTGTTCGGATGGGAAAACGGAAAAATAACGCACGGCTCAACCGAATATATCCCGTTCGCCAGCGTGCAGGGCGGAAAATATTCAATCACGTTCAACACTAAAACGTACGAGGCGTCGCCTTTCGTTAGCTATCTCTGTAACAACACGGAAATGAGCAGAGTCAATAACGATAACTTCGCTATCGACCTCGACTTGACGCAGGGACAGGAAATCGTTTTTGAAGGATTAAACGACATCGCTAACTGGTGGGTTGATTCGGATTTCCTTACACGGGTGTCCGACAACACGTTTAAGTTAGTTCCCATCGACGGTAAATATCGTATCACCGCCGACTTGTCCATGCTCTACTTCAGGGTGGAGGCAATGCTCGGCTCCGACCTGGCAACTCTGCAAGAGGACGGAACCGGCGCAATCTGGATCATCGGCGACAATATCGGAAAACCGTCGTATTTGTCTAACCACGTGGGATGGAACACCGACAAGGCGCTCTGTATGTCGCCAATAGGAGGTAAAAAATACCAGTTTACCGTAGTCGGCGGAGTTTCAATAAACAAAGGAGATATCAACTTCAAATTCTTCCACCAAAAAGGCTGGGGAGGAGAATTTAGCAACTTATCTCTGACAACATCAAGCGATATCATCTTCGTCGGCGACGGAACAAACGGCAGAGACCCTGGAAATCTCGGTATCATCACGCCGCTCGAACTCGACGAAAACGCAACGTATGTCTTTATTGTCGATGTCTCAGGAGGCATAAATAACGCAGTTCTGACCGTAACTAAACAGTAAGCAAATAAGAGTATCCGTAAGGCATCAAAGACTGCAAAGAAATAACTTTGTGGTCTTTGTGCTTTTGCTGGGATATTCATTTGTAGCATTTTACCCGACTAATGAAGGCTCATCGTTCAGATTCTCAAAATAATATTTCGCCGCCAATATTTGTGATAAAAATGGGAAAGTAATAAATTGTATTACCTTTGCACCCTTGAATTATTATGGTATTATGTATAAAATATTCATTACGTTATTTTTTTTTATAGTTTGTACGTCTTCACTTACAGGACAATCCGGCGTTGGGCGGGATGTTCTGAAACAAAATATCAGTTCGCCGCCGATACCTTCCGAAGCGACTTTTTGCGGTGAAAAAGTCCCTTTGGAATATTTTGATGTCAGGGAATCGTTGGGCAGGGAATTAAACAGTTTGAGTTATTGGCATTCGTCAATGATATATACTATTCAATTAGCCGGCAGGTATATGGGCGTCATCGAAAATCTG
>JAITDQ010000087.1 GCA_031282485.1 Tannerella sp.
TGGTCTTCGTTGTGCGTTACCATGACGATTGTGCGGCCGTCTTCGCGGTTCAGTTTGTGGAGGATGTCCATCACTTCGGCGCCCATTTTGCTGTCGAGGTTACCCGTAGGCTCGTCGGCGAGGATGATGTTCGGGTTGCCGATGATGGCGCGGGCGATGGCGACGCGCTGGCACTGTCCGCCCGAAAGCTGGGTCGGGAAGTGTTTCATCCGGTGACTGAGGCCGACTTTTTCCAGCACTTCCTTCGCCTTTTTCCGCCTTTCGGACGATGATACTTTCCGGTAGAGCAGCGGCAACTCTACGTTGTCGAGCACGTTCAGCGAGTTGATCAGGTGGAAACTCTGGAACACGAATCCTAATTGCCGGTTGCGGAACGCGGCCTGTTCCCTGTCGTTCATGTTTGCGGTCGGGATGCCGTCGATTTCCACGTTGCCGCTCGTCGGGGCGTCCAGCAGTCCCATGATGTTCAGCAACGTTGATTTGCCACAGCCGGAAGGCCCCATGACGGAAAGAAAATCGCCTTTCTGCACTTCCAGATTTACATTCTCCAATGCTACCGTTTCGATTTCTTTCGTCCGGTAGACTTTCTCCAAATTTGTTAACTTGATCATGATTTTTGAATTTATTTTATTAATACTATATAACAATGTTTTTTGTTTGAAGGTTTCTACTCATGGTGGAAAGCCTGCATAACTCCCGATACCGTGTATCCATTTTCGAAACGATTTATTTTATTCATACTGTAACGCTTCCGCCGGGGCTATCCGGCTGATTTTCCGGGTTGGGAATCCGATGCCGGACATTATCATCAGGGTCATCAGCAGATACGTTCCCCCGAAGGTGATCGCGAAACGGCTGACAGTGTACGGCAAACGGTAACTGTCGGGGATATCCATGTAAATCATATTCAGTGCAAAAAGCAGGGTGAACGGCAAAGTCAGAAATAACAGGCAAAGACCCTCGCCATGCAAGTATTTTTTCAACGTGGAACGGTTTGCTCCCAGCGCCATACGAATCCCGATTTCACCCCGGCGGTATTGCGTGCGAATCCAGAACGTCCCGATGACGCCGAAGAATACGTTAATCAACAGGAATACCGTCAGCGAAAGTTGCTTGCGCATGTCGTCGCCGGGCTTTTTCAGCTTATCGGCACGCAGGCTGGAAAAAGGTGTAACCGAATAGACATAGAGGTTATTAACGGTAAGCCGGTCGCCCATTTCCCGGAGGAATATGTTCATCTCGTCCTGCGACATGGCCTGTTTTGTGCGGACACAGACCGTCACGCCTCCTATCCCGACCTGATTAATAAACATGTTCCAAAATTCCGCACTTTGTATAACCGGAAACAGGGCAGGTTCGTTTTTTTTATACTCATTGTCCCGGACAGGATTGCATACGGCGCCAATATCCAAATCTTCGTTGCCGTTGAAATTCAGCCGGCGTCCCGCGGCCTCTGTCGTATGAAAGAACATCTCCGATACATCGGCCGTAATCACGGCTGTTATCGGTTTGGATACATTCGACGGATTAAATGTGAGGTGTTCGCTGTTTGAGTCCCGTATCCGGAATACGTCGAAATATTCGGGCGAAACGTAATACGTCCTGAACGATTTTCCTTTGGATACGATTGTATCCCCGTCTACCGGTGTGGCGGGTGTAATGACTTCGCTGTTTGTGTAAGGGCATGCATAGATGGAGACGGATACTGCTTCTATCGCATGATGCTGCTCTATTTGCGCTTTTAGCCGGAACAGGTCTTCCGTTTCGGTCGACAGGGCAAGTTCGCCGGGAACGTAACCGTCGGCCTGCGGATGAAGTTTGTCCATGTTGAAGACCCATGTATTCCGAATATCAAGTCCCATCGGGGAATAGAACGTACGCAAATCTACCCATATTTTATCGGTCATCCACCATACGGCGCAGATGACGACAACGAGTTCGGCGTATATCCAGCCGTTCATTGCGCGTTGTGTCCGGATTATTGTCAGTAAGTGTCGAATCATTTGTATTATGTTTTTAGTGATGAGTGAAGTTTAGTTTGTGGTATCTTTCAATGCAGCTACGATTTGTTTCCGGGAAATTTGCCGTGCCGGGATGCCGGCGCTCAGGCAGTTGAGCAAAAGGACAAAAAGAAAGACTGCGATGAAAAGCATGGGTTTGAACAGCATGTCGGCCGTAATCAGTGTTGCATCCGTAAGCAGGAACGGTTTCCCCAGCCAGAGGAACACGAACGAGAGCGCCAGCCCCAGTACGCCGCCGATACCTGTGGAAACCAAATTCTCCAGCAATAGTTGCCGCATCGTGTTTCCCTGCGTAGCGCCAAAAGCCTTGCGAATCCCGATTTCAGCCTGCCGTTTCTGTACGGACGACTGAATGACGCCTGTCAGGTTCAACGCCGGCACCAGCAGCAGGAAAAGCAGTAAACCTCCGGTGTTGAACACATATTCCCGCAGCGGTTTCCTTGTCAGGAAGTCCGAGCCTGTAGCCATGTCCATACGTGAAAACGGAGAATCTCCAAACGATATTTTAAACTCATCCTTACTCTCGCTGTAGCGTTTTGTTTGCTGTTCCAGTTCCTCACGAATGATTCGGAAAGAATCCCTGTCCCGCGCCAGCATGATGATTTGGAAAGACCCGTACATCCCTTCGGCTATCCCGGAGGCGCTTACCAATTCCGGTTTGCAGGAATAGGGTACCCAGACGTCGGCGAAAGCCATGCCGGCCGCCCGGCTGACGGTTTTTACAACACCGCAGACGGTGAACGGAATCTGCTCCAATAAAACGGTCTGTCCGACGGCATCGCCTGTATTGAACAGTTCACGCGCCAGCTGTTCGGATATAACGGCACGGGAAATCCCCGATTTAAATTCCTCGCCGGTGAACGGGGCGCCATGCAGGAAAGTGAAATCGAAGACTTCCCAGAAACCGGCATCGGTATATTTTACATTGTATGGTTTGAAGGAACGCATGCCGGGGCGCGAAACAGGCCTTTCCCTGGAGGTGATTGCCGTTACCGCTTCCGGCTCGTGCAGGGTGTAGAAACATTCCTTTACTACTTCGGACGACATCCATCCCCGCGTGTGATTATTTTTACCGCGTGCATCTATCCCTAATACGTACAGCATCCTGTTGCGGTTTGATTCGGGTGCATATCCGGCGTTGTTAATCTGGAACATCAGCGTCAGTATCAGGATGACTGCGATTGACAGCGCCGTTCCCAGAACGGAAATCGTACTGACCAAAGGATTTTCCTTCAGTAATTGCAAGGCTTGTTTGAAATATCGGGTGTATATATCCATATTCTAATTATTAATTATTAATTGTGAATTGTGAATGATATTCGGCATTTACAAAGACAAAGACTGTGCCAAAAAGGTAAATTATTGGTTTTTAGCTGAAAGGTGAGAATAGGAATGTCCGATTCCGAAACGCACTGTCCGCTTTTGCGCGGCGGACGGTTACATAAATTACAAAATTTGCAGAATGAACATATATTTGACGCCTCCCCCCGCAAGATATTTATATATTATTAACCGAATGCCATGCACTGTTTGTGATACACGATTGAAAATAGTTGTATATTTGCAGCGGGAAACAGGGCGAATTGTAAAGGCAAATACCGGGTTCGAATCCCGGATCGTTCACGGATTTAGGGGACGCATCCGCATTTTCAACGAAAAATTATGGATGGCTGCCCTAAAACCTCTTTAAGCCGGTGATTTATCACCGGCATTTTTTTTATAACAGATATAGCTTTCCCGATCATTCTTTAATTTTTATACCTAAGTAGAAGACGGACGCTTTTTGCCTGACGCCTGACGCCTGTTATAAACGGTGATGTTTTTTTGCGCCAGTTCGACGATCCGGTCGAACAGCGCATTTGCGTCGGCTGCGAAAAACTCGCTGCCATGTATCCGGTATGCGGAGAAAATGTCTT
>JAITDQ010000108.1 GCA_031282485.1 Tannerella sp.
CCGCTACCACTGCGGCGTATGTTTATTTAACCGATAACCCGCGTATCCACGGATGCGGTTATTATGTCTTCAATTGCATTATCTTCCGGTTGTTTTTGCTTTTCCATAAGGGCTTCGTACTTTCTGAGCTTCTTTTCAAGCTGTTCGATTTCGTTTCCCTGATTGCGGATAGTCGTCAGCAGGGAGTTCAGCTCCTCGTTTTCAATGGATGACGGGTACTGTGCCTCTACGCGAAGTATAAAGTCCGACAGTACGTTCATATAATTATTAAACGCATCATACGGGTTGTCATACGGGCTGAACAGGTTATAATGCTTGGTGTTCATATAATAGAAATGGTCGCTGCTCTGCAGGTAAAGCCAGTCCTGCAGCAAACGGCGGTCGCTGCACAGGCGCACGCGTTCGCTTATATTGTTTATTTTACGGAAAGCTTCCTGCTGGAGCACATTGCCTAACCACGAATTGCAATCTTTCTCTTCGTCGACCCACGACATGGGATACGGAACAACGATCCGGTCGACGGCCTCCTCGTTTTCAAACAATTCGGAGGGTAACGAAAACGTGATATCCTTCTGCAATGCAAACTGCGGCAGAGCCTTGAAAAAGTCGAATATCCCCGTTGACGACGAATGTAGCGAACCCAGGACTTCATAATTCAGGAATATGTTTATGATCTTTTCCGCTTCGGCCGTCGATTCTATCCACGACATATACTTGTCGGCCGTCAGCGGGTATTCCGTCCAGCTGTAATCGGCAAAACGCAACGACAAATCCTCGCTGAAACGATCATTTTTCAACAGCAGTTTCAATTCGGGTCTGATAGCGGAGGCATACATGTAATTGGGACTTTTCCAGCCGAGGACATGCTTTGCGCCTTCCGTCAGCATACCGCGAAAGCCCATATCATACACGATTTCCGACAAATCGTCCGAATAGATCAGTTCCGTATTGCGGAACACCTTCGGCGTGACGCCAAAAAGCGACCGGATTTTCTCGGTATGCATCCTGACCTGCGTTCGGAACTCATCCGAGTCGCCAAGCGAAGAAAGCGAATGTGCATAAGTTTCCGTCAGGAACTCAACCCCGCCCATGCTGATCAGTTCCTTAAACGTATCAATCAGCTCCGGAGCATAAATCTCCATCTGTTCGAGCGCAATCCCCGAAATGGAAAACGCCACCCGAAACCGCCCCTCGCTCTTCCTGATCATCTCAATCATCGCACGGTTAGCCGGAATATAACACATATTAGCCACTTTCCTGAAAATTTCCTCGTTCTGAAAATCATCATAATAATAATGATCGTTTCCTATATCAAAAAAACGGTATCTCCTTAACCGGAACGGCTGGTGTATCTGAAAATATAAACAAATTGTTTTCATACATTTCATACAATTAAAAATTAAAAATTAAGAATTAAAAGATATATGTGCTTTGTTATTATGAGTCCGGCTCGCAATTCGGCCGGTTTCATTCTCTCGGGCAATATATATTGTTTCATGCGTACATTATTTAATGTCCCGACAAAACGCGGTCGTATATGGAGCGCACATTCTGTCCGGCATATTCCCATTTAATGTTATTCACTTCCCGGAGTCCTTCTTCCTTGAGGAACTTATGCAACGCGGGATAAGTAATAAGTCCGTAAATAGAATCCGCCAGGGCGTCGATATCCCAGAAATCAATTTTTATCGCATAATTGAGAATTTCGGCGCAGCCGGACTGTTTGGAGATAATCGAAGGAACGCCGCATTGCATGGCCTCCAGAGGCGATATCCCGAACGGTTCCGACACGGATGGCATCACATACACGTCGCTCGATTTGAATATTTCGTAAACCTGTTTCCCTTTCATGAATCCCGTAAAATGGAAACGGTCGGAGATATTCCGTTTAGCGGCCAGACGAATCATTTGATTCATCATATCGCCGCTCCCGGCCATGATGAAACGAACGTTTTCCGAACGCGCCAGCACCTTCGCCGCCGCCTCGACGTAATATTCCGGGCCTTTCTGCATCGTTATACGCCCGAGGAACGTGACAATTTTTTCCTTCACCCCACGCCGGTCGGGTATGGAAAGAATATCCTTACTCAACGGCTCCACCGCGTTATGAACGGTCGTCACCTTGGCCGGATTCTGGTTATACTTTTCAATGACGGTGTTACGCGTAAGGTTACTCACGGTTATGATATGATCCGAATAATCCATCCCGTTTTTTTCGATGTTGTAAACTTCCGGGTTGACATTCCCCCGGCTACGGTCGTAGTCCGTCGCATGAACATGTATCACGAGCGGCTTCCCGCTTACGTTCTTTGCATGAATACCGGCCGGATACGTCAACCAGTCGTGGGCGTGAATAACGTCATACTGTTCCGTACGGGCTATCACCCCGGCTACAATCGAATAATTATTAATTTCCTCCATCAGGTTGTCGGGATAGCGACCCGAAAACTCAATACAGCCAAGCTCATTCACATACCTGTAACTGAAATCGGCATATATGTGATCCCGCAGATTAAAATACTCCTGCGGATCCATATATTTGGACAGCCGTCCCGCGACGTAATCGTAACTGACGTCTTTCCACACGACGGGAGTATGGTTTGCTCCTATTATTTTAAGGAAACTCTGATCTTCATCACCCCACGGTTTAGGCATCACAAAAGCTATATCCATATCGGACTGCATGGACATTCCCCGTATAAGGCCAAAGCTCGCCGTCCCCAATCCCCCGAGTATATGCGGAGGAAACTCCCAACCAAACATTAATGCTTTCATAGGCATTTATTTATATTCCACATCATATTTTTTCAACATATCGATCACCGTTAATATAGCGGAGATATTCATCAGAAATGATATGGCTCCGCGCCCTGTAAACGGCGGATTCCCGTCATATAATTCCGAAACGGTTCCTATACAGTGAAGCGATATTTCTTCTTCCATATTAATAAGGCAGCGTTCGACGAACGACAATCCCGTCCGCCCGAACATATCTAAGTAGGCGGATATGTACATACTCATCAGCCATGGCCACACCGTACCCTGATGATAGGCCATATCGCGGTCGTACTGCGACCCTGCATAATTCGGCCGGTATCCTCCGCTTTTCGGGCTGAGCGAACGAAGTCCCTTCATCGTCATAAGTTCTTTCGTTGCAATATCCAGTACCGCCCGTTTCTGCATCTTCGTCAACGGGGAATATTTGCAGGAAATGGCAATTACCATGTTCGGGCGCACACTCCAGTCCTGTTCCGGGCCGTCCACATAATCAAACAGGTAATTGTATTTATTCACAAACGTAGAAGGAAACGACATGTTAAGCGAAGCAATGAGGCTGTCAATCCTGTCCATCGGAACATTGTCGTTAAGTTCCTTATAAAACTTCAACGCATTATACCACAAGGCATTGAACTCAACAATATATCCCGAACGGGGCACAACGGGGCGCCCGTTAACAATCGAATTCATCCACGTAACCGCTTTGTTGCGGCCGTTTGAGTACAACAGCCCGTTATCCGAAAGTTTCAAATTAGGGTGTGACTGCGAAAGGATGTATTTTATGATCTCGCCTGTGATATCGCTATATTTTTCCTTCGCCTTCTCGAGGCCTTCCTTCAGGCTGTATTGCTGCATGCTCCATATCGCCCACAATAACACATCGGGACTGTCGATCTCGCGTATCACGGGGTCGAGCTTCCCTTCTCTGATAAACCTGTACAAAGCGGTAACCGCCGTGCGCATAACGCTTTCATAACGGTCTTCCCGCCCGATCAAAAGCGTTGTCCCGCAAACGGAAACGAACAAATCCCTCGCACGGACTTTAAACCACGGGTAGCCCGCCAGCAGGTAATAATCATCGTCCCTGGGATTATAATGAAACTGGTGAGCCGAATTAACAAGGCAATTATAAAAGCTTGACCTCGGCGTCCGTTTTTGGAATTCTTCTTCGTACAATTCCTGCAACGCATCCGTATCAATCTCCTTATCGCCCGCGCAAAACAATACGGATTCACCTTTCTTTATTTCCAGTTCAAAATAACCGGGCACGTACAAATCTTCCTGATACGGATAGCCCCGTTCCTGTTCCTTCGGATATTCTATCCCGTTATACCAGTTCGGTTCGTAAACATATTTCACTTCCTTGCTAAACTGCATAAACAGATCAGGATAACCGGGATATAAACTCGTTTTTATCCCGTTTTTCACTTCATCGTAATGACGGTTTATATGATCATTCGCATGCGACAGTTCCTGAACGCTTCGGAACGCAAGGAACGGATGAAAACACAGGATTGTTACCGAATGAGCGTCCAAAAGGGTATACTTTATCAATATAATGTTATCCTTTCTCAAAAATATTTTCTCCTTCGCAAGTACAACCCCTCCTACCCTGTATATCGTGCGGGGCACTGTTTCCATGCTGTATTCGCGAATATATTTATGCCCGTTCGGGCTGAAACTTCCGCCCTGATATTTGTGCAAACCAAGGTTAAACGCAGCTCCGTGCTGAATGACCGTCTCGTCCAGGGACGACAGGATTACATGATTTTCGTCGCCCATTCCGGGCACAGGCATAACGAGCAAACCGTGATATTTCCGCGTATTACAGTCTACAATCGTCGTACAATGGTACGCCCCTTTTTGATTCGATCTCAGGACTTCCCTCGAAAGGGATTCCTGAAGATTTATCATCAGTGTCTTGTCAAATTTCAGATAACTCATAAATAAATAGCATTAACCGGTATTATGTTTTCATTTTTTATTATCAATTATCAAATATATGGCACTTTTTTCTGTTTTCCAAATTTCATGCTTATTTTTTCACTAAATTATCAAATACGCATATTTTTTCTCATATTTACCGCCCATTCATTCTTGCCATGACAGTCTCATAGCCAACACATTATCATGCATTTTCAAAAATACGTCATTTTCTTTTTTCCCGTTCATGGAGTCGGGTCTTGCAATAACGGGAATCGGCCGTTTTGAAACGGCCTTTTAAGATTGCAATGCGGGGGTTTGACCTGATACAAGCTTCGATTTTATACTCAATCGGCTCTGCTCATCACGAGTTTTCCGTGTTTTATACCTTTTATCGTAATCAGTCTGTCGGATAATTCCGTCAACCGGTGAGCTACGCCGGTTACGGTTGCCAAATGCAGGCAAAAATCTTCGTTCAGGTAATATTGCGAGGAGGATAAAATAACATCCTGATACTGTTGCTGTATTTCGGCAATTCTCAAGGAAATCTCCTTTTTCGACTGATTATACATTATTATAACCGTCCCGGCAACAATATTACCGCATTGCCACTTTTTCTCGGCGATATTTTTTTCCACCAAAAAGCGTATTGCCTGCGAACGGTTTGCAAAACCATTATCTTTCACAAACTGATCCAGCGCTTCCAGCACATCTTCCTCCAGCGAAACTCCAAAACGTTTTAATGACATAAAATTGAACTTTTGAACAATCGCAAAGATACTAAACTGTGGGAAATAAAAAAATAATTACCGGTTTTTTTTAACTTTACTGTTTGCCGAATCCCAAACTTCGTCCGTACTTACGGGAGCGCCGCCTCTTCGCTTACTCTCGTCCGCCGCTTCCATAAATTTGAAGATTTCCAGCGTTTCTTCCGGTGTTACCGGGACAATACCGGATTCGAAAAAGGCGATAATATCTTTCAGCAAAGGGACGTATCCATTATAGTCGCCCAATGTCATAATCCCTTTTTCCCCGAAAGCATGTCCTCCATATCCGGTTTTTCCTTTGCGTAATCCGCGGAAAACGCCAATTCGCGAATCCTGCCAAATCCCGGTAATTAAATCCGTGTCAACCGTATGGATGCGCGTCACGGTTTTACAGCCGGTTCCCATGACCGTAAAAAGCGCTTCGATTCCGTGAATCCCATACCAGAACATATCGGGATGCGTCGGCTCCAGTGTGCAGGGGCTGAACGAATCGGCGCCAAGCACTTTGCCTGTGGCATCTTCCTTTATTATCTTATCAATATTGGACATGTAGCGTAACGATGAGGCCGAGAAAACGGGCACATTCATATCCGCCGCCGCCCGGTATATACTGATGGCGTCAATCAGCGACCCCGCAACAGGTTTGTCTATAAAAATGCGTTTCCCCGATTTAAAAACCGGAATGGCCTGTTCCAAATGCAAACGCCCGTCGTTTGTTTCCAACAGGATTACATCCGTCTTTTCCAAAAGGTCTTTTATGGAATCAACGATTTCCACGTTATATTTTTTCACTTCTTCGATATACCCCGGTATACGGTCGTAACTTGATGCAATGGTGCGACTGCCGTACGGATAAGCCGCCGCGACTTTATATCCCCCGTATTCATCCGTTTCAACCGTATTGAGCAGTCGGGTAAAGGCCGTACTGTGCGAAGTGTCCAGCCCGATAATGCCCACTCTTTTTCCTGTGCCGGCGGCAGTTCCGGCATGCTGTTTTGAAAAAGCGGAACCGGAAGCCAGTAATCCGATTCCGGCGAAAGCGCCTGATTTAATAAAAGTTCGTCTGTTTATCATGACTTCATGTTTATTTATTGCATGCAAATAAACGACATATCAATCATCAATAATACACATTTCGCGAATGAAAATCCTCAAAAAACGTCTTTTATGGAATGTTTGTACCGGCATAAAAGGATACTATTAAAAAGTAAATGCCACCAAAAAGTGGTAGCATTTACCCAATTGCGATATTTCTGAAATCTTACACGTTTCACAACGAGCATATTTCCACGGGTGTATATAAATTTAATTTGATTAGTTTCTAAAACTATATCTCATATCTTGCTTATAAAAATTATTATCTTATTTCTGCTTATATTACAACAAATTTCAATAAATTATTCTCGTTTATTGTAAACTCATTAGAATCCGAAACAAATGAAAGCGTTTGAAAAATGCACCTGCTTATTATTCGTTGATTAATTTATTATCTCTACCATAAAATAGACTCATATTATAACCGCATATAAGCAAACATCAAATACACCAGCAAAGCATCTTCTCTTTTGCTCCATTATCACAACATTACTTAACTCATTTACAAGTGCAAATATCGGCATTATTTTTAATATATACAACAATTAGTTAGTTAAATATTATTAAAAGCCCACTTTTTTATCTATTATAAACTCCGGACGGTCTTTGATTTCATCAAAAAGAACGCCTATGTACTGACCCAGAACGCCTATTGTAAGTAGCTGTATACCACCGAAAAAGACAACAACCGTCATGATTGAAGTCCAGCCTGTTTCCGCATGACTGAATCCGTAAATTTTACCCAGCGTAAACCATATAGCGAGTATTATTCCGACAATGACTGCCAAAAAGCCCAGCCCGACAGCGATTGATAAAGGCTTTTTTGAAAAATACAGCAACGCTGTCGAAGCAAATTTTACCATTTTCATCAACGGATATTTCGTTTCGCCTGCAAACCGCGCTTTTCTTTCGTAGTAAAACGGTACCTGTTTAAAACCCATCCAGCTGATTAATCCGCGTATATATTTACCGTGTTCGCGCAATTTACAGAACTGATCCATTATCTTGCGGTCGATAAGCCTGAAATCTCCCGTATCCAAAGGGAATTTTACTTCACTCACATTATTTATGAAACGATAAAAGGATTTTGCGGACAGCCGTTTGAAAAAACTTTCCTTATCCCTCGACGTGCGGACACAATAAACGACATTGGCCTGTTCCCGTTCGCGGAAATTAAGAATATCGGGAATCAATTCGGGAGGGTCCTGCAAGTCCGCATCCATAATTATCGCCCAATCCGCATCGCAATGGTATATGCCTGCCGAAACAGCCGGCTGATGACCGAAATTCCGCG
>JAITDQ010000124.1 GCA_031282485.1 Tannerella sp.
GCGCTGTGCGTTACGTCCTGCATTCAGGACGAAGCTCCCAATCCGGAGGCTGATATTTTGTCTTTTGTCTTTCCCGAAAACAGCTTGAGGACGAGGAATGTCGAAATATACAACGATTACGTTGTCGCATATCCCAAGTCACACGTCAATCTGCGCGATTCGGCCATCGAACGTATCGAACTGTCGCCGGGCGCAACCTATCAGCGGGTTGCCAACCCGGTGGCAAACGATACATTATTTTATATAGACGTGACGTCGGAAAGCAAACAGTATACAAAACGGTATGCCATCATGCAGGTTGGAAATTTCCCGGAGCATTTCGGATTCGAGACATGGGTCAGGCCGACCACGGGTTTCCTTTACGAAAATCCGAGAGAGGGCGACCTGCAATGGTATTCGAGCAACAACGGCGTAGCCATTGCGTGGAACAGTCCGGGAAAGCCGGCGCAGGACTATCCTGTCCGCAAGGGCGCGTTGTCCGGCAGCGCCGCCGTGGAACTCCGAACGATGGAAGGCCCCGGCAATATCGCCGGTGCGATGTATATCCCCTGCATGGCCGGTTCCGTTTTCCTCGGAGGCTTCAATGCCCTGACCGGACTGACCAATCCCTTGAGATCGACGCTTTTCGGCGTGCCTTTCAACAGCGGAAAACCGCTTAAACTTACCGGATACTACCTGTACACGGAAGGCGCCGACGACTATATTCTGCCGGACGGCAGCCGCGACAGGATGCGGAAAGACCGGTGCGACATCTACGCGGTACTGTTCAAGACGGACGAACAGGTGCAGTTCCTGTACGGCGACAACATCGGCAGCTCGCCTCAAATCATCGCCCGTGCAAAAATCAGGGACGAAGACATCCGCACGAACGAGGTCACTTACTTTGAACTGGATTTTGACTACGGTTCCTTCCCGATGCCTTTCTCGTGGGAAGAGCTGAAAAACAACGTCTACAAGATAACGATCGTCTGCACTTCCAGCAGCAGGGGGCAGTTTTACGAAGGGCGTCCCGGAAATACGCTCGCGGTGGATAATCTGAACTTGTCTTATGATACATCAGGCATTTAAAATGAAACAGGCGCTTAAATACGGCGTCATCGCCGGGCTGGGCGCATGGCTGCTTTGCTTCCCGTCGCTGCTCCGGGCGCAGGAGAAATTTCCCTGCTGGGAATTTAAAATCTTTGGCGGCTTCAACATCGGGGGGACGTCTCCCCTGCCGTTGCCCGAAGAGATACGCTCGATCGACGTCTTTACGCCGGCCTGGCTTGCCCCTCATGCGTCGCTGGAGGTGATTCGCCGGTTGAACCGGAAGTGGGGCATCGCCGTACAGTTGGGGCTTGACCACAAAGGTTTCACGGTGACAGACCGTGTGAAAAGCCTGCATACGGAAATCGAGATGAACGACGAAGTGTACAGCGGCAATTTCACAGGAAAGAACACGACCCGGATACGCAATTCATACATCACGCTGCCCGTCACTGCCACATACCGCATCGACCGGCGGTGGGAACTCCATGCGGGCGCTTATCTGGCGTATCTCTACGGTGCCGACTTCAAAGGCGAAGCTTCCGACGGATACATCCGGCAGGGAAGCCCTATCGGCGAAAAAACAATCGTGGACAGAGCCGTGTTCGATTTTTCGGACAAACAGAAATCTTTCGACTACGGACTTTTGCTGGCCGGCGAATGGACGTTTTATTCGCGTTTTGCGTGCAGAGGACAAATCGCATGGGGATTGTGCCCGCTGTTTCCGTCGAATTTTACAGGCGTACCGGTGAACATGTACAATATCTACGGCGGTCTGGGCATCACTTACCGGCTGAACTGATTTATTTGCGACTGAAAATACACATTCATATATAAATTCATGAAAAAAATCAGATTATCCCCATTATTGACTTTAATTTGCGCACTTGCGGGTATTTCCGTTTTGTCGCAGGCACAGCAGAATCAGCCGCTACGTTTGGGTGTAGCCGGTTTATCACATGGACATTTGGGGGAAGTAATACGCAGAGCCGACCGTGGAGATTTCGTCATCGTCGGAGTGGCGGAAAAAGATGAACAGTTAAGAAACGCAAACAGGCTTCGCAATAAAGTAGACGCTTCGCTTTTCTATGCCGACCTGGAAGAAATGCTTGACAAAACAAAACCGGAAGCCGTCATTGTTTACGAATCGATATACGACCATTTGCGGGTGGTTGAAGCGTGCGCTCCCAGAGGTGTTCATGTGATGGTCGAAAAACCGTTGGCGGTCAACATGGAACATGCCGGTCGAATGGCGGAACTGGCAAAAAAACATCATATACATTTACTCACAAATTATGAAACAACGTGGTATAACACTAACCACGAAGCTCACCGGCTGATTAACGAAGGCTCCATCGGCGACATAACACGAATCAATGTCTACGACGGACATGAGGGACCTTTCGAAATAGGCTGCGGCAAGGAGTTCACGGATTGGCTGACCGACCCTGTCCTCAACGGAGGCGGAGCCGTGATTGATTTCGGATGTTATGGTGCAAATCTGGCGGTATGGCTGCTTAAAGGCGAAAAACCCAAAAGCGTATACGGCGTA
>JAITDQ010000209.1 GCA_031282485.1 Tannerella sp.
TTCATCATTCGGGAAATGCATGGGATATTCGTCCATATCTTCATGTTCCGCTTTCGTTGCAAAATCCTTGAGGCGATTTAAATTTTGCCCGAGGAGGCGTGTAATATTATAAAAAATAATGACGAAAACCGTCAGTATTACAAGCGTAACCGAGAAAAACAGCGGGTCTACTTCGAGACTTGATGCAAGGACGGAATCGAAAGGTACCGCAGAACGAATAATATAATTGTCATATTTCTTCGCCGAGAAAAAATAAACGCGGTTGAGATATGCAGACAGGCGGATATCGTAGCTGATCCCTTTTTCCAAAGCCTGCCGCACTTCCTTATGTGTGCAGCATGTCCCAAGTATGGCAATGTCGGGAATTTCCGAATCATACAATATCCTGCCCGAAATATCTATCAGCGAAAAACGGGAAATCTCCCCCAGACTAAGATCCTCAACAGCGCAGCCGCGTCGCAGCTCCAAATCGATGAAATCATTATACCCCATCAGCTTGCAGTTTAGCAGGTCGACCTTATATTTCTTCTCCCTCAAATACTGGAAAATGACAAAACACAGGCTAATCAGCAGCAGAACGGATATTACCGACCAGAAAAGCCGTATATGAAACATCGGATACTTCTTCTCAACAATATTCATAGCACAACATGTCAAACCGTTACATATCGAAACAATACCCGTATCCCAAACGGGCTACAACATTCCGGTCATACGGCGCAATCTTTTTCCTCAGCCGGGTGATATGCACATCCACCGTACGGTCCGTAACAAATACTTCATCCGACCACACAGTCTTAAGCAGCTCTTCACGCGAAAAAACCTTACCCGGTTTCCGCATCAACAGTAACAGTATCTCAAATTCCTTTTTGGTCAGGGAAATATCCGTGTCATCGACAAAGACTTTTTTGGACACCATATTCAGCTTCAGTTTGTGATACTGAAGCGCTTCGTCTTCCTGTTCACAGATATCACCGCTGTTACTCCTGCGAAGCACGGCTTCAATACGCGCCAGCACTTCTTTTATGGAAAACGGTTTCGCGATATAATCGTCGGCTCCCAGATTCAATCCGCAGACAATATCGTCTTCGGCGCTCCTTGCCGTACAGAAAATGACCGGAATGGAAGCCGTATTTTTGTTCTTTTTAATGATGCCCACCATTTGAAAACCGGAAATATCTCCCATCATAATATCAAGAAGTATTAAACAGTATCCCGAAAGATCCATACTCAATGCATCCTCGCCCGATAATGCAGTATCCACCTCATAACCTGCCTTTTCAAGGTTAAATTTAAGAATTTCACAAAGACTCTCCTCGTCGTCTACAACTAAAATGCGTTTTTTCTCCATAACTACTCCTTTCTTATAAACTTTCTCATGGCCTCACCATAAGATATATACACGTTACATTGCCGACACAGAATCCTGATAATCCTGCGTCAAACACAAAAATTTTAAATCATACAACCATAATTATAGAACACTTAAAATCAAGTTCAATCATATTTTCTCTTTTTTCCACTTCCACCCGTCGGTTTCTGTCGGGGGAAGGACATTTAATCAGCGATTCTGACGTTTGCGCTCCGTCTCGTCAAGTGTTATTTTACGCATGCGCATAAAATGAGGCGTTATTTCGACGTATTCATCGGCCTTAATATATTCGAGCGCATCTTCGAGGCTGAATATTATGGGCGGCGCCAGCGACGTCTTCTCGTCGGAACCGGAAGCGCGCATATTCGTAAGCTTCTTCGATTTCGTGACGTTAACGACCAGATCGCCCTCCTTCGTATGTTCGCCAACGACCTGTCCCGCATAGACATCTTCTCCCGGAGCGATAAAAAAACGTCCGCGCGACTGCAGGTTATTCAGCGCATAAGCAAACGCATTTCCCGTTTCCATTGCAATGATAGACCCGTTCTGGCGACGTTCTATATCGCCTTTCCATGGCTGGAACTCCAGAAAACGGTGCGCCATGATTGCTTCGCCGGCCGAGAGCGTCAGGACGAGGTTATTAAGTCCGATAATCCCGCGCGAAGGGACGTTAAATTCGATGAATGTACGTTCGTTCTTGCTTTCCATCACCGTCAGTTCGCCCTTGCGCTTCGTGACGACATCTATCACACGGCTTGCGCACTCATCCGGCAGGTTAATCGTCAGATGCTCCACCGGCTCGCATTTGACGCCGTCTATCTCCTTCACGATAACCTGCGGCTGACCGACCTGCAACTCGTACCCTTCGCGGCGCATCGTCTCGATAAGCACCGACAGGTGCAGCACACCGCGACCGAACACATTCCACGCGTCAGCCGCATCCGTCGGTTCGACCCGCAAGGCAAGGTTCTTGTCAAGTTCCCGTTCCAAGCGTTCGAAAATATGGCGCGACGTGACGTATTTACCGTCTTTTCCGAAGAAAGGAGAATTATTTATCGTAAAAAGCATCGACATCGTCGGTTCGTCAATCGCAATCGTAGGCAACGGTTCGGGTACATTCACATCCGTAATCGTTTCACCGATTTCGAAGCCTTCAATACCGATCAGGGCGCAAATATCACCCGATGAAACCGCGTCGACCTTCTTCCGTCCCAGGCCTTCAAAGACGTCTATTTCCTTTATCTTCGAACGCACCTGTGCCCCGTCGCGTTTGCAAAGCATCACATCCTGACCTTCGCGAAGCTCGCCGCGGTGAATCCGTCCTACGGCGATACGGCCGACGTATTGCGAAAAGTCAAGCGACGTGACCAGCATCTGCGCCGGCCCTTCAAGCGTTTCCGGTTCGGGGATATATTCGATGATATCGTCAAGCAGGGTATAGATATGATCCGTCGGTTTCCGCCAGTCGCGCGACATCCACCCCTGTTTTGCCGAGCCGTATATCGTGGGGAAATCCAACTGTTCCTCCGTCGCATCGAGGCTGAACATCAGGTCAAACACCATTTCCTGCACCTCCGACGGCCGGCAGTTCGGTTTATCCACCTTGTTTATCACCACAATCGGTTTCAACCCGAGCCCGATTGCTTTCTGCAAAACGAAGCGCGTCTGCGGCATCGGGCCTTCAAACGCATCAACGAGCAACAGGCACCCGTCCGCCATGTTCAGCACGCGCTCCACTTCGCCGCCAAAGTCGGCATGACCCGGCGTATCAATAATATTAATCTTATAGTCCTTGTAATTGATAGAAACGTTCTTTGCAAGGATCGTGATACCACGTTCCCGTTCCAGATCGTTACTGTCAAGAAACTGATCCGGCTCAGCCTGTCCCTCCCGGAAAAGCTTTCCGGCCAAAAGCATCTTGTCGACCAGCGTAGTCTTACCGTGGTCGACATGTGCAATAATAGCGATATTTCTAATTTTCTGCATAAA
>JAITDQ010000229.1 GCA_031282485.1 Tannerella sp.
ATAACATGTAATTTTGTGCGATTTTTACAACATCAAACCGAATGGAAACATTGAAACATGAATGTGGCGTAGCCATGATACGACTGTTGAAACCGTTGGAATACTATCATACGAAATACGGTTCGTGGATGTATGCTCTCAACAGACTCTACCTGTTGATGGAGAAACAGCACAACAGGGGACAGGAAGGTGCGGGAATTGCCTGCGTGAAAATGGAAGCCAATCCCGGGGAAGAATACATGTTCCGCGAAAGAGCTGTCGGCACGGGGGCAATCACGGAAATATTCGATAACGTATACAAACCGTACAAAGACATTCCGCACGAACAGCTCAAAGACCCGTTGTTCGCCAAGGCAAACCTCCCTTTTGCCGGGGAACTGTATATCGGACACCTGCGATACAGCACAACAGGCAAATCCGGACTGTCTTATATTCATCCCTTCCTGCGCCGCAGCAACTGGCGTGCGCGTAATCTGGCGATCTGCGGCAATTTCAACATGACCAATGTGAACGCAATCTTCCAGGATATAACCTCATCGGGACAGCATCCCCGCCGTTATGCCGATACCTATTTCATCCTCGAACAGCTCGGACACAGCCTTGACCGCGAAGCCGAACGCCTTTTCCGGAAATACGAATCGGAAGGACTGAAAAACCTCGACATCACCCGTGCAATTGAAGAGCACATCGACCTGTCGAATATAATCGAAAAAGCCGCATTGACGTGGGACGGCGGATATGTCATCTGCGGCGTCACCGGCAGCGGCGAAGCCTTCTCTATCCGCGACCCATGGGGAATTCGTACCGCCTTTTATTACGCCGACGACGAAATTGCCGTACTGGCATCGGAACGGCCGGTCATACAGACCGTCATGAACGTACCTATCGACGACATAAAAGAACTTCAGCGCGGAGAAGCGATTTTCATCAGCCGCGCGGGTGAGATTAAAACGTCGCAAATCCTGAAACAGGAACCGTTAAGCGCCTGCTCTTTCGAACGCATTTATTTCTCCCGCGGCAGCGATATCGACATCTACAAGGAACGCAAAAAACTCGGCGAAAACCTGACCGGCCATATCCTCGAAAAAATTGATTACGACATCGAACATACCGTTTTCTCCTTCATCCCCAACACGGCCGAAGTAGCCTGTTACGGTATGCTGGAAGGGCTGCAAAAGTATCTTGACGAACTGAAAATAAAACAGATAACGGAAAAAGGCGCTTCGATAAGCAAAAGTGAACTGAGAAGCATCCTCTCGCAACGGATACGCAGCGAGAAGGTCGCCATAAAAGACATCAAACTCCGGACGTTCATCGCCGAAGGCAACAGCCGCAACGACCTGGCAGCGCACGTATACGATGTTACGTACGGCAGCATCGTGCCGGGAAAAGACAATCTGGTTGTTATAGACGACAGTATCGTGCGCGGAACGACGCTTAAACAAAGTATCGTGAGCATACTCGACCGGCTCAGCCCGAAAAAAATAGTTTTCGTCTCCTCATCCCCCCAGATACGTTATCCCGACTATTACGGCATCGACATGTCGAGCATGGATGAATTTATCGCCTTCAAAGCCGCCATTGAACTGCTCAGGGAAAAAAAGAAAGACGACATCATTATCGATACTTACCATAAGGCCAAAAAACAGCAAATGCAGGCAAATGCGACAATTATAAATTATGTAAAGGATATTTACGCCCCGTTCACCGACGAAGATATTTCAAGGAAAATGGCCAAACTGTTGAGCGGCCCCAATATACGTGCGAAAATAGAACTCGTTTTCCAGACGATCGAAGGCTTGCACGCCGCCTGTCCGAATCATCCGGGCGACTGGTATTTTTCGGGCGACTATCCCACACCCGGCGGAACGCGAATGGTCAACCGGGCTTTTATTGATTACATGGAAGAAACTTATTTTAAACAGGACAAATAGATGAATTTAACAAAGGCAACATTAATTTTAGATGACGGCAGCAAATACGAAGGATTTTCGTTCGGAGCGGAAACGTCCGTTATCGGCGAAGTGGTCTTCAATACCGCCATGAGCGGCTATCCCGAAAGCCTCACCGACCCTTCCTACGCCGGCCAGTTGATGACGCTTACCTATCCGCTCGTCGGTAATTACGGCGTTCCCGCACGAACGGTGCGACCGGACGGCATCTCGGAGTTTATGGAAAGCAACCGGATTCACGCCGACGCCATTATAATCAGTGATTACAGCTATCAGTGCAGCCACTGGAACAGCGTAAACTCCCTCGCCGAATGGCTGAAGGAAGAAGGCGTCCCCGGTATCTGCGGCATAGATACGCGGGCGCTGACAAAACGCCTGCGCGAACATGGCGTCATGATAGGATGCATCGCGTTGGGAAACGATGTGGACGTGAAAGCCGTCAACGCTCAAATTTCAACATTCAATTATAACGAAGTGAACTTCGTAGACAAAGTATCGTGCAAAGAAATCATAACCTACAACGGGGAAAAAGGCAGGAAACGCGTCGTCCTTGTCGACTGCGGCGTGAAACATAACATCATACGCTGCCTCCAAAAAAGAAATCTCACCGTCATACGCGTACCGTGGGATTATGACTTCAACGAACTGGAATACGACGGCCTGTTCATCAGCAACGGCCCCGGCGACCCCGATACCTGCGATGCGGCAGTCCGAAACATCCGCAAAGCCCTTGCCGGCGACAAACCCGTCTGCGGCATCTGCATGGGAAACCAGCTGCTTGCCAAAGCCGGGGGCGCGTCTATCTATAAACTCAAATACGGCCACCGCAGCCATAACCAGCCGGTACGCATGGCCGGCACCGGCAAATGTTTCATAACGTCGCAAAATCACGGTTATGCAGTCGACAACCGTACGCTCGGCAATGACTGGGAGCCGCTTTTCATCAATATGAACGACGGGACGAACGAGGGAATACGCCATAAGAGCAAACCGTTCTTCTCCTCGCAGTTCCACCCCGAAGCATGCAGCGGCCCTACCGACACGGAATTTATATTTGACCGGTTCGCGGAATCGCTGTTTGAAGTTTAGAATTATAAGAGGTTATTTAATTTGGAAAAAATGGGAAATAAAGAGATAAAAAAAGTATTGCTTCTCGGTTCGGGAGCGTTGAAAATAGGCGAAGCCGGCGAATTTGACTACTCGGGGTCGCAAGCCCTGAAAGCCTTGAAAGAAGAAGGTATCTATACCGTACTTATCAATCCGAATATTGCAACGGTACAGACGTCCGACGGTGTGGCGGACAAGGTATATTTTCTGCCCGTGACGCCGTTCTTTGTCGAAAAAGTAATTGAAAAAGAGCATCCCGAAGGCATTATGCTTGCGTTCGGAGGCCAGACGGCGCTGAACTGCGGAGTGGAACTTTACCGGAAAAACGTATTTGAAAAATACGGCGTCCGGGTGCTCGGCACACCCGTTCAGGCCATCATGGATACGGAAGACCGGGAACTGTTCGTCGAAAAATTAGACGAGATAAACGTAAAAACAATAAAAAGCGAAGCCGTCATAAACGCCGAAGACGCACGCCGTGCAGCCGAAGAACTTGGTTACCCGGTCATCATACGCGCCGCTTACGCGCTCGGAGGACTGGGCAGCGGCTTCTGCGATAATGAAGAAGAACTCAACACACTCATCGAAAAGGCATTCTCCTTTTCGCCCCAGGTGCTTGTCGAGAAAAGCCTGAAAGGATGGAAAGAAGTTGAATACGAAGTCGTGCGCGACTGTTTCGACAACTGCATTACCGTTTGTAACATGGAAAATTTCGACCCGCTCGGCATCCATACCGGCGAAAGTATCGTGATAGCGCCGTCGCAGACGCTTACCAATTCCGAATACCACAAACTCCGGGAACTTGCCATACGCATCATCCGGCATATAGGCATCGTCGGGGAATGTAACGTCCAATATGCGCTCGACCCCGAGAGCGAAGACTATCGCGTGATTGAAGTGAACGCCCGCCTGTCGCGTTCATCGGCGCTGGCCTCGAAAGCTACGGGCTATCCGCTGGCGTTCGTCGCGGCGAAACTCGGACTGGGATACGGGCTTTTCGACCTCAAAAACTCCGTCACAAAAACCACCTCCGCATTTTTTGAACCTGCGCTCGACTACGTCGTATGCAAGATTCCCCGCTGGGATTTGGGGAAATTCCACGGCGTAGCGCGGGAACTCGGCAGCAGCATGAAATCCGTCGGCGAAGTCATGTCAATCGGCCGCACGTTCGAAGAAGCCATACAAAAAGGATTGCGGATGATAGGGCAGGGCATGCACGGATTTGTTGAAAACAAGGAAATCGTAATACCGGACGTCGACAAGGCGCTGCACGAACCGACCGACCGGCGTATTTTCATCATAAGCAAAGCCTTCCGGGCGGGATATACGGTCGACCAGATACACGAACTGACGAAAATAGATAAATGGTTCCTCTACAAACTCCAAAATATCATTCATACGGCCAAAGAACTCGAAACGTTATCGTCGCTCGACGCGGCGGATATGCCGGCCGGCACGGCGGCGGATGATAAAAGCGCCGCCCTGTATGAACTCCTCCGCCGGGCAAAAATACAGGGATTCTCGGATTTCCAGATAGCGCGCGCCGTCTGGAAAGAACAAATGGAAGACAGGCACATGGCAAATGTCCGCAAACTGCGCAAGAGCCTTGGCATCGTGCCCGCCGTTAAACAGATAGATACGCTGGCGGCGGAATATCCGGCGCAGACAAACTACCTGTACCTGACATACGGCGGGACGGAACATGACGTGAAATATCTCGGCGACCGCCGTTCAATCGTTGTGCTCGGTTCCGGCGCTTACCGCATCGGTTCGTCCGTCGAATTTGACTGGTGCGGCGTACAGGCGTTGAACACCATACGACGCGAAGGCTACCGCTCGGTGATGATAAACTACAACCCCGAAACCGTATCGACCGACTATGACATGTGCGACCGCCTGTATTTCGACGAACTTACATTCGAACGCGTAATGGACATCCTCGAACTTGAAAACCCGCACGGAGTCATCATCTCTACCGGGGGACAAATCCCCAACAACCTGGCCATACGCCTCGACGAAAACAGTATACCGATCCTCGGCACTACGGCCAAAAGCATCGACAATGCGGAAGACCGCCACAAATTTTCCGCCATGCTCGACCGTATCGGCGTAGACCAGCCCCGCTGGAAAGAGCTTTCTACGCTCGACGACGTCAATACATTCGTCAAAGAAGTGGGTTTTCCCGTTCTGGTGCGTCCGAGCTACGTGTTAAGCGGCGCGGCGATGAACGTCTGTTCGAACGAAGACGAGCTTGTCCGTTTCCTCAAGGTCGCGGCGAACGTCAGCAAGAAACATCCCGTCGTGATAAGTCAGTTTATAGAACACGCAAAAGAGGTGGAAATGGACGCCGTCGCCGAACGCGGCGAAATTGTCGCTTACGCCATTTCGGAACATATTGAGTTTGCCGGCGTTCACAGCGGCGATGCGACGATACAGTTCCCCGCGCAGAAACTGTACATCGAAACGCTTCGCCGTATAAAACGCATCAGCCGCAAAATAGCCCGTGAGCTTAACATTTCAGGACCTTTCAATATCCAGTACCTCGCAAAGGGAAATGACATCAAAGTAATAGAATGTAACCTGCGGGCGTCGCGGAGTTTCCCGTTTGTCAGCAAGGTGCTGAAAATAAATTTCATAGATATGGCCACGCGCGTCATGCTCGGATTGCCCGTCGAGAAACTTAGCGGAAGCGAGTTCGACCTCGATTATGTCGGCATCAAGGCATCGCAGTTTTCCTTCAACCGCCTGCAGAAAGCCGACCCCGTGCTGGGCGTCGACATGGCCTCGACCGGCGAGGTAGGCTGCCTGGGCGACGACACGTCGGAAGCAATCCTCAAAAGCATGCTCTCCGTAGGATACCGCATACCGGAAAAAGCCGTACTGCTCTCTACCGGAACACCGAAACAGAAAGCCGACCTGCTCGACGCTTCGCGCATGCTTTGGGAAAAAGGCTATAAACTCTATGCTACGGGAGGCACGTACCGGTTTTTAACGGAAAACGGGATAGCCTGTTCGCACGTATACTGGCCGAGCGACGACCGTAAACCGCAAGCTATCGACCTCCTGCACGAACGCAGGATAGACATGGTCGTCAACATCCCGCGCGACCTGACGGCCGGAGAGCTTGATAACGGCTACAAGATACGGCGCGCCGCCATTGACCTGAACATCCCGCTCCTGACGAACGCACGCCTGGCCGACGCCTTCATCACCGCCTTCTGTACTTTAACGCTCGACGACATCCAGATTAAAAGCTGGGATGAATATTCATAAAATTTTCCTATATTTGTCGTGTCGTTTTTTTAACCGTAATTGATATACAATGAATGGAGGTATAGGATTCTCTGCCGTTTTGGGGTCGATATTCATTATATTGTACGCCATTACTATTATAGGGTTAGTGTCGCTTATCCTGTTGGAGAACCGTAATCCGTTGAAAACCATACCGTGGGTGATCGTACTCATTTTGCTGCCCGGCATAGGATTGATTTTTTATTACTTCCTGGGACGGGATCACTACCGCCTGCGGATTATCACCCGCAGGCTCCACAAACGATTCCGTAAACAGGTACCCGTATACCGGCTGCCGGATAACATCGGCAAAATACCCCCGAATTACCTCCCTCTGGCGCAACTGTTGAACAGAAGCAACTACTCGGCCATCTTCTGCGGAAGCAATATCTCCGTCTACACCAAAGGGACGGACAAGTTCGGCGCACTGCTGGAAGACATTAAAAATGCACAGCATTACATACATTTCCAATACTATATATTCAGCGACGACAGGATCGGGCATGAAGTACGGAACGCTCTCACGGCCAAAGCGCGTGAAGGCGTTAAAATACGTGTGATGTACGACGATGTCGGCTGCTGGGATATAAATAAACGCTTTTTCGAAGACATGAAAAAGGACGGCATCGAAGTCTACCCCTTCCTTAAAGTCGTTTTCCCCATACTCACAAGCAAGGTCAACTACCGCAATCACCGCAAGATCGTAGTCATAGACGGCAAGATAGGCTATATGGGCGGGATGAACGTCGCCGACCGCTATTTCGAAGGCAACAAGTTAGGCCCCTGGCGCGATTCGCATTTCAGGATTACCGGCCCGGGCGTATACGGCTTGCAGTCATCGTTTCTGATCGACTGGTATACGGCAAGTAACCGGCTGTTAAAAGGCAAGGAATTTTATCCCGGGACGGAATTATGTTCCGATATGAAGATGCAGATCGTCATGAGCGGACCTACAAGCCCGTGGTATACCCTGATGCAAGCCTTCCTCTTTTGCATCTCCAATGCCAAGAAATATATATATATCCAGACCCCTTATTTCCTGCCCACCGAATCGCTCAACCAGGCGCTCCAAATGGCATCTCTCGGAGGAATCGACGTCCGCCTGATGATACCCAAACGTTCGGACACCCGTTCGGCCAAAATGGCCACATTCTCGTACATCGACAAAATGCTCAGCGCCGGCGTCAAAGTATATCTGTATGATAAAGGCTTCCTTCATTCCAAGCTCCTGCTGACCGACGACATGCTGACCTGTTTCGGATCGGCCAATTTCGATTTCCGCAGTTTTGAACACAATTTTGAGATAAACGCCTTCGTCTACCAGCGAAATTTCGCCGTAGAAATGAAAAAAATATTCCTTCAAGACATCCGCGACTGCGACGAAATAACCTACGCCGCCTGGCGCAAACGCCCGATAACCCGTCGCCTCGCCGAATCATTCATGCGCCTGTTCGCCCCGCTTTTATAATGAATTCGGGATATGCACCGGTTGAAAGGGCAGGGATTTGATAATTGGAAATATTAAGTTTTTATAATATGCTGTTATTTTTTATTTTTGCTTGCAGTGAATGAAAAAAATAATGGCTCTATAACATTTTGTGTGGGTAAGTCGCAGGAATTATTTATCTTTGCTGCTTAAAAAATATAATTGCATGAACACTGGAAAAATTTATTGTTTATTAGCCGTCTGCGTGATGTTGATGTCCTGCAGGCACGGGACGTTTTGTTGCCATAGTTGAAAAAAACGATGAGTGAAGAATATTAAAAAAAATGAACATGAGAAAAGTATTATTATCTAATTTAGCGGCGTTATATATGTTATTCGCCGGGGCGCCGGCAGAGGCGCAGTTGCACACAGTCTTGTCT
>JAITDQ010000232.1 GCA_031282485.1 Tannerella sp.
CAGATTATATACAGCATTGACCGACCCATTCGCAAAAGCTATATTCATGATGTTTATTTGTAGCGAGGTACATCCTTTCAACGATGGAAATGGAAGAGTTTCCCGAATCATGATGAATGTCGAATTAGTGAAAGCCGGGCGAACACGGATTATTGTACCAACTGTTTTCCGAGAGGATTATTTACTTTCATTGAGACGACTTTCCCGAAACAATGACCCCTCTGTATATATTCGAGTTATGGAGAAGTTACAATTATTCAGTTCTCACATTGCAGGAGATAATTTTGATGATGTATTTAGCTTCTTAAAGGAGAGCGATGCCTTTGAAGAGCCGGAAACAGGACGGTTGAAATTTTGACGGATCACAACACGTTTCTGCATGCTTTATTCCGGATGAACAGGATAAAAAAAACGAGGCGCTTTGTATGGCGGTGATTAAAAATGTATATATTTGCAGTTGTAAACAATTTAAATATCGTACTTAATGTTGACAAGAGAGAAAGTATTTGACGCATTGGAACAGATGCCGGAGCATTTTTCGATTGACCAGCTTTTTGACAAATTAATTTTTATCAATAAGGTAGAAACAGGTTTGTCACAGTCTGCACAAGGTCGGGTTAATACAAAGGAACAGGCAAAAGAAAAGCTATCGGGATGGTTAAAGTGAGGTGGACGGATTTTGCACTTGAAAATTTATCTGCTGTCGGTGATTTCATCGAAAGGGACAGTAGTTTTTATGCTCAAAGGGTTGTCGGTTTGCTATTTAGTTCTGTTGATATTCTGGAGCAACATCCTCTGGCGGGTCGGATTGTTCCTGAATTTAATGATAAAACGATACGTGAATTGATACGGGGTAATTATCGGATTGTTTATAAACTGGTTACTGAAGCGGATATTGATATTGTTACCGTTCATCATTCCGCAAGGTTGTTGAGAATTTTGCCTGATGAGGAATAAAATCTCGCTTAATTGATGATATACCGGGCATTAAACTCAACGTAATGAAACAGGGGAAAAAGTATTTGATTGTACCCAATGAATTAGGTAGATAAACTATGGACATACAGAGCAAAATATACGAGATCAGAGGTTACAAAGTTATGCCGGATTTCGATTTGGCAGAATTGTATCAGGTTGAAACACGAGTGCTTAATCAATCAGTCAAACGCAATATGAAGCGTTTTCCCGACGACTTCATGTTTCAATTAACGGCAGACGAATGGGAAATCTTGAAATCACAATTTGTGATATCAAGTTGGGGAGGCTCTCGAAAACTACAATCTTTTAGAAGTTTGTGAAGTTATTTTTTGTTTCGTTCGGGACATTCCGTTTTTTTGTTTTTCAGCTGTTCTTTAAGGGGGCAGCCGGTGCAATCGTCACATGGGGAGGCCGGTTTTTTGAAAAAAACGTATGTTTTGTAGCCGAGATATCCTGCTACAATGATTGCTATTGCTGTTATTGCCATGTCCTGCCACATATCGGAAATCTCCATAATCAGGTGTTCCATGCAATCATGTCGATAAGTCTTTTTGCCTGATATTCATTGGAAAAAACGGGAAACAGTTGATTCCGGCGTTCTTCCGAAATATCCGGGGAAAAAGGCTTTTTCATCAGTTCGCGGCAGGTGGCAATCATCTTATCCGGTGTACCGGCAATATGACACAGTTTGTCGAGACCGCTACCGGCAAGCATCATCGGATTGACAACGACATGACGTCCTGCAAACAGACTGTTTAACAGTTTCAGCTTCAAGCCCGTATCCTGAAATGTCACAAGCAGGTTTATCTGGGCTGTACGTATCAGTTCGTTAATCCTTTCGACGGAAGGGTTTGCTTCGATAACGATATGGTCGTAACGCGAAGCGGCTTTCCGCAATTCGTTCGAAGGGTTCATGCCCGCTATAACACAACGATACGGGGACATCCCGGAAAAAACATTTTCAATAAGATACAGCGCGGCTTTCTCATTTTCCTTAACTGAAAGTTTGCCGTGGTACAGCAGGAAATCAGACTGTCCCGCGGCGGCGGTAACTTCGTTATTGCCATGAAAACAGGGTACAAACTCTACTCTGGCGTACGGAAATTCTTTCCGCAGATAATCCGTATCCGTTTGCGAGACGGCAATCATTAACTCTGCGTCCGCTACCGTCTTTTGGTATCTTTTGAACCTGAATGCTTCGATATAAAAGAAACACTTTTTTATAATGTTATGCTCCGCTTTTCCTGTTTCACGATAATAATCATGCTCAATATTACATTCGCGAAAAATCTTGAAACGGTGTTTCAATCGCCTGTCATTTAAATAATAACAGGTATGAAGTCCTTCGAAAAGGATTGGGTAGTCGTTTTCCAGCAGGTTGTTTATCAGCTGTTTGTCCTTGCGACTGTATACGTTATAGGGCAAACAGGTTATATTTGCCGGAAGTCCCGTGCGTCGGCGGTAATAATATACTTTTTCGCAAACGCATTCCAGTTCGGCGGCTCGTGGCCGTTCGTACTCGAAACAGTGCAGTATGATTTTGATGCCACAGTCGTGCAGCGCCTTAATTTTGCAGTATATGTCAATCACGCCGCCGTAATTGGCAGGCCATGGAATGTTTATGGAGACAAGATTAAGTTTTCTATCCATTGTTTTTACGATATGAACCGGAAGTTAATAATTTATGTTTGAAGTAAAAATATATCAATCCTTTCAGATGAAGATACGATATCCGCGAAAAT
This sequence comes from Tannerella sp., assembly GCA_031282485.1. Classification (GTDB taxonomy): domain Bacteria; phylum Bacteroidota; class Bacteroidia; order Bacteroidales; family Tannerellaceae; genus Tannerella. The sequence goes on from JAITDQ010000232.1 coordinate 2,721, forward strand.
ATCTTTTTGCCGGATATGCGGTTATAATGATGAATTATATGGTAACGGGGCAGGCAAATGATTTTATAACCTTTCCGGTAAATCCGCAGGCAAAAATCCGCATCTTCGGGGCCGTAAAATATTCTGTCGTCGAGATAACCGGCGTGATCGAGGATGGAACGGCGGAACATCTGGCATGCCCCGATAACATATTCCGCTTCGAACGGTTCGCTGCCGGACAGTTCCCGGCGGTAAAACTGTGTTTCGTTCCGGTTCTTAATTTTCGCATGAAGACGTTTCAGCAAAGCCGTTCGTCCCGTTATTTCCGACAAAACGTTTCTTATTTTATGCGCCGGACGGGGCAGGCGGCGGCAACTGTCCTGCACTTCTCCGTTTTCGGATTGCAGGCGGCAGGCGCACAGCCCGCAACCGGGATTGCCGGCCAGAAAAGAAACCATGCCGTCGACCGCATGCCTGTTAACAATCGTATCGACATCTAATATCCAGACCAGTTCGCCCGTTGCCGCTTTCAATCCGGTATTGCGTGCAAAAGCGACGCCTCTGTTTTTATCAAGCGGAATAAAATTTATCCGTGCGCCATACGATTGCAATATTCCGCGCGTGCCGTCGGCGGAACCGTTGTCAACAACAATTATTTCCACGGACATGTGTCCGGTTGACGCCAGAACCGAATCAAGACAGGGCGCAACATCCCGCTGCGAGTTCCATGTGATAATAATAACCGACAACCGATAATCCATATACTTTATTTATGAAATAATTTGCGTCTGATAGCTTTCAACGCTATTTTGAAGTCGGTAAAAGAACCGAACCGCCCGATATTTTTTATGATAAAAGACGGACGTAAAAAGAATGATACATTATTGCGGAACAGCATTTTTTCCATCTCTTCGCTCGACAGTCCGGGATAATTCAGTATGGAATGGTGCTGTACGTCGGTAGGTTTATAATCGCCTCCGGCAATCCAGCCGTTTTCACGCGCCAGTTCATAAAATTCCGTTCCGGGGAACGGCGCAACGATGTTAAACATCACCTGGCTTACCTTCAATGCCCGCGCCTTCCTCAACGTTTCTTTTATCGTCGCTTTCGTTTCGAGCGGACTTGTTCCTATCAGGATGTTCAGTTTGACGGGAACATTATATTTCCTCAGCCGTTCGATACCTTCATATATCTGTTCGGAGGTAATTCCTTTCTTTATATATTGCAGAATATCGTCATTAAAGCTTTCCACTCCGAGGTCTACAAACCCGCAATCCGAATCATGCAGAATCCGGGCTACTTCATCCGTTATCGCATCCGCACGCGCCTGACAGCCCCAGCTGAACCCGTGTTTTTTCAGACATTCGCAGACGGGGCGCAGACGTTTGACGGTAGTGATAAAATTATCGTCTATAAAGGTAACCGCACGATAGCCTTTTGCGGCCAGCATATCAAGTTCTTCGATGACGTTTTCCACCGAACGGTACGAAACCGGCGGCTTCCGGCCGTGTTCCTTTTTAAATTCAATCTCACGCGCGAACGTAAGCGAACTCGGAACGCAGTAAATACATTTATACGGACAGTTACGGCTTGTCAGAACCGTAGTGTAAGGATGTATTTTCAGTTTCGGATTCGTAAAAGGATACTTTTCGATAAAATGACGGGCAGGGAAAGGCAGGCTGTCAAGGTCTTTTATCAATTCCCGCGCAGGATTGTGATGCACACGCCCGTCTTTGAGAAAAGAAATGCCTTTTATTGAACCGGGATTCCCGTCCCCGGAAATATTTTCGATTACTTCCTGCACGGTCAGTTCGGGTTCTCCGCGTACAATAATAATATGTTCGTCCGCCAGCAGCTTCGCCGTATAGTAAGTAACGCCCGGCCCCATTACGATAATCCGGGCTTCGGGATGGTAATTTCTTATATGCTGTATTGTTTTCAGGTCTGTATCCAGCGACAGGTTTACGCACCACAGCATATAACAGTCACTTTTATCCTCCGCAAGAAACCGGATGAGGTGCTTTTCGTTTTTTTCCTCAAGCACAAAATCCCGGTAACGCACATCATGATCCTTCTCCAGGATAGCGGCAACGATAAGCTCGTAAATATTGGGCATCGGATATACAAGCCTCGTGCAGCCCGCTGTTCGTTCGGCAGGAAGTTCACCGTCAAGAGAAGGAGGTACTATAAATGTTATTATCATATATTATAAAAGTCCTTAAACATTCGGATTATGCAAGCCCTCGAAAATGACAGGACAGGCAATTACAAATCTCATTAATAAAACTTACATATTCCCGTTTTATTGCACCGGGGCTGACTTTTTTAACGGGACGGTTTTTTTGTATATTCGGGGGTGTTTATCCGAAGGATTATTATCAGGTTTTACTGCGATTATGTGTATGTGAATAATTTCATGTATCTTTGTATCCATATATAAATACAGTCAAATGTGCCCTTTCCTGATTTTACGTTTGTTTAATTCGGGATTTTCATGTAATTTTGCGGCAAAATAAAATAATATAATATGTATATCATGAGAAAATTAACAGGAATCATGTTGTTATGTACAACAATGTTATTGTCGTGCCGGACGACGGACGACAGAAACAGTGGGAATTGGAAATTGTGGTACGACGCTCCCGCCGAAAAATGGGTGGAAGCCTTACCGCTTGGAAACGGACGTCTGGGCGCCATGGTTTTCGGAAATCCTGCCGCCGAACGGTTGCAGTTGAACGAAGAAACCGTGTGGGCGGGTCAGCCGAACAACAACGGGAACCCGAACGCTTTGGCGGCGCTTCCGGAAATACGGAAACTTCTGTTCGAAGGCAGGTATCGTGAGGCTCAAAACCTTGCTACGGAAAAAGTGATTACAAAAACCAATCATGGAATGTCGTATCAACCTGTTGGCGATTTGAATCTTTCGTTTGCAGGACACAAAAAAGCAGAGAATTATTACCGCGAACTGGATATTTCGACAGCAGTAGCCACTACCCGCTACACCGTTGATGGCGTGGAGTATGTAAGGGAAACCTTCGCATCTTTTCCCGACCTGGTTGTAGTTGTCAGGCTGACAGCGTCGAAAAAAGGAAAAATCAGTTTTTCCGCGGGATACAGCAGTCCGCAAACGACCGAAACAGTTTTACAGGATAATGACATTATATTAAAAGGTATATCCGGCACTCAAGAAGGATTGGAAGGAAAAGTAAAATTTACCGCCCTGACAAGAATCGTCACTGAAAAAGGAAATCTGACAACCGGCGAAAATAAACTTGTTGTCTCCGATGCCGACGCCGTTACCATATTCATATCTATAGCGACTAATTTCGTGAACTATCGTGATTTAAGCGCCGATGCCGATAAACGTGCAGCAGGATATATACAGGACGTTGCACAGAAAGAATACGACAAAATCAAATCCGATCACATTGCTTATTATCAACAGTATTTCAACCGTGTGAAAATAGATTTGGGAACAACCGATTCTATTCGTAAGCCCACGGATGTACGTATTATGGAGTTTGCAAAAGCCAACGACCCTCATTTGGCAGCTCTATATTTTCAGTTTGGTCGTTATCTGCTCATTTCCTGTTCGCAACCCGGCAATCAACCCGCTAATTTACAGGGAATATGGAACGACATGATGTCGCCGCCATGGGACAGCAAATACACGACAAATATCAATGCCGAAATGAACTACTGGCCTGCAGAAGTCACTAATCTACCGGAACTTCATCAGCCGTTTATTAATATGGTGAAAGAATTTGCCGTCACGGGAGCCGAAACAGCCAAATTGATGTATGGCGCCCGCGGATGGGTTTTGCATCACAACACCGACATCTGGCGTTCGACAGGTCCTGTAGATCAAGCCGGTTCCGGAATGTGGCCCTCAGGCGGCGCATGGGTTTGCGAACATTTGTGGGAACGTTATCTCTATTCAGGCGACAAAAAATATCTTGCCGAAGTATATCCGGTTATGAAAGGCGCTGCTTTATTTTTCCTTGATTATATAGTCGAAGAGCCAACACATCAATGGTTAGTAGTCGCTCCTTCGAATTCGCCGGAAAATTCGTTTAAATATATTTATAAAAATAAAGAGGAATGGGCGACAAACGCTTACGGCATAACAATGGACAATCAACTGTTGTTCGAACTGTTCAACAACCTGATTTCGGCGAGCGAAACGTTGAATATCGACCAACAGTTTGCCGACACTCTCCGTCAAAC
>JAITDQ010000294.1 GCA_031282485.1 Tannerella sp.
AAGATTAGCGCTGCCGATTCCCGGCTCGACGGCATAGTGACCGGTTTCGGCGAAATCATTCGGGGCGCATTGCACCACTTCAACCCGCATGTGGCCGACGCCGCACTGAGTTTGCAGAATTTGTTCAAGACATACGGAAACATCGCCCGTAAAAATTACGACGAAGAACTGGCCGCCGTGACCAATCTGCTGCAAGACCTCGAAGGCGCATACGCAGACAGGGTGATGCTTATTACCGGACTGTCCGAATGGGTGAAGGAACTCGGGACGGCGAGCCGTGAACTGGCGGATTTACTCGCTCTTCGCAACACCGAAACTGCCGAAAAACCGCAGGTACGCATGGTAAACGTCCGTCGCGAAATAGACCCTGTTTACCGCAACTTTGTCGCCCGCATCGAAGCCCTCTCGCTCATCGAAGGCGAATCGGATTACATCGCATTTATCAACGAACTGAACGCACTGGTAGAACGTTTCAACCACATCCGCCCGCATCAGAGACCGGCAGACGGGGAAAACAGCAAACCGTCAAATTAGCCGAAGACGACTTCGACGTAAACCTGGGCGTTCTCGAAACGTACGACGACAACTTTCGTTCCTTTGTCGATAAATCCCGATTCGGATATCCCGTCGTAGTATGTGCCGTCGATGATGACTTTACCGGACGGGCGGAGGACGGTTGCCGCTACACCTTCCCTGCCGACAAGGGCGGACAGGACAGGCGACGATTTCGCCTCTTCGAGGTCGGTCGCAAGCGCAACGTTCCGCAGGAGGCCTTTACTCCCGATGCGGCTTGACAGCCACAGCATACTCCCGAACCCTGCCGAGATGCCGATTAATACGACCATGACGGAGCGTCCGATTTCAAAATCGCCGACTCCGTCGAAATTGAAATTTATGTTGTTCACGAGGGCGAGGGAAAGTCCGGCGATAATCAGAACCGTGCCGCATATTCCGGTGATGCCGAATCCGGGTATGACAAAAATCTCGAATGCAATCAGTATAAGTCCGATGAGGAAAATCAGGATTTCCCAGTTTGCCGCAAGTCCTTCAATATATAAAGGGGCGAAATATAAAATCGCGGCGATAAGAGCCGCCGCCGACGGGAAGCCTATGCCCGGCGTCTGAAGCTCGAAATAGATACCTCCTATGATAATCATGATAAGAATGGACTGGAATACCGGGTTCATCAGGAATCCTTTCAAGTTGTCTATCCACGAAGGTTCGTAGCTTCGGAGTTCGTAATCGTCGTATTGCATGTATTTTGTGATGACATCGTCGACGGATTCCGCTATGCCGTCGCAAAAGCCCCATTTCACGGCTTCTTCCGTCGTGAAGGTCAGCGTCTTTCCCGAATCAATCAGGTTGGGGATAACGATGCGGTCGTCGACCATGGCTTCGGCTATCTGGGGGTCGCGAATCCATTTACAGACTGTATCTGTACCGTTTACAACCGTGTCGCGCCCGTGGGCTTCGGCTGTCGCACGCATCATCGAACGCATGTACGACTGGTATTTGTCGGGCAACGCACCGCCTGTCTGGTCAACGACGGTCGCGGCTCCTATGCTTGCGCCTTTACGCATGTATATTTTTTTACATGCAATGGATATAAGCGCACCGGCCGAAGCGGCGTTATTGTCAATAAATACGTATACGGGAACGGGGCTGTAAAGTATCGCCGTACGCATGGAATCGGCCGCTTCGAGCAGTCCTCCGTAAGTGTTCAGGTGTATAAGCACGGCGCTCGCACCGAGCGACTGTGCTTCTTCAAGTCCTTTGTTAAGGTATATCTGCGAAGTTTTGTCAATTTCTTTTTTTATGTCAATCGTATAGACCAGAGGTTTCTCCGCAGCCGGGGACATGCCCGGTACAAGCCATGTAAGAATAAGGCCGATAGTCGCATGTAACAATATTTTACTCATAATGTATGTGTGTTAGTTGGTGTAATTCTTTATTATTATATCCAGTTCCCCGTCGCTTAATCCTTCGCCGTACGTTTCGTAAGGCAGACGGAATGTGCATCCGTTTATATATTCGGAACATCCGTAAGCCGTTTTCCCGTGAAGGATTGTACCTTTTTTACAAAGGGGACAAACCGGCGAGTTTGTCTTTATCGGGCTGCCGACGGAGTTTACCGCCGCCGTTTTCCCGCTGTCTGCCGCTGCCGTTTTTGCGTTATCTGCCGCTGTCGTTTTGCCGCTGCCGGTTACTGCCATTCCGGCCGCGCTTTTCCCGGCTTTTTTATCCGTCGGCTTATCCGTGATTTTATTGCCTTGTGATGCTTTTTTTATGGAATCCCCGTCAATGGTTATCGTATGCGAACTCCGGTCGGCGAGTACGTTTCGCACAATTTGCCCGACCATTTCTTTCAGTTCGTTTATAAACACAGGCGCTTCGTAGACGCCCTGTTCAATCTTGCGGAGCTTGTTTTCCCACAGGCCGGTCAGTTCCACGCTTTTGAGCAGTTCTTCCCGTATGGTGTCGATGAGTTCCATGCCGGTAGGCGTAGCATACAGGTTTTTACGTTCCTTGCGTATATAGTTGCGTTTGAACAGTGTTTCTATAATGGCGGCGCGTGTCGAAGGCCGGCCGATACCGTTTTCTTTCAGCGCATCGCGCAGGTCGTCGTTATCGACAAATTTTCCGGCCGTTTCCATGGCGCGCAGCAGGGTTGCTTCGGTATACGGTTTGGGCGGCGTTGTCCATTTTTCGGCAAAATCCGGTTTGTGCGGGCCGCTTTCGCCTTTTGTAAAAGCCGGCAATACGGCGTTTTCGCCGGCAGGATGCTGTTCGCCGGCGCTGTCGTTCGGTTCGGTGCTGTCGTCGCCGGCCGCCTGTTTTTCAAAAACAGCGCGCCAGCCCGGAACGAGAATCTGTTTGCCTGTCACTTTAAACTTGACCTCTTCCACTTCGCCCAGTACCGTTGTTGTCGATATTTCGCAGTCGGGATAAAAGGCTGCAATAAAACGCCTGGCGACAAGGTCATAGACTTTCCGTTCATTATCCGTAAGGTTACGCGCCGTTACCCCTGTCGGTATGATTGCGTGGTGGTCGGTAACCTTCGTATTGTCGAAGACTTTTTTTGATTTGGGAATTTTAGCGGCCAACAACGGGGCGGCGAGTGTTACATAATCGGTCAAACCTTTCAGTATCTGCGGCACTTTCGGGTAGATGTCCTCACTGAGGAATGTCGTGTCAACGCGCGGATAAGTAGTCACTTTCTTCTCGTAGAGCGACTGTATCAGTTTCAGTGTATCATCGGCCGAGAAAGCAAATTTCCTGTTACATTCAACCTGCAGCGACGTCAGGTCAAACAGACGCGGAGCTAATTCCTTTCCCTTCTTTATTGCGATATCGGTAACGGTAAAAAGTTTGCCCGTAATTTTTTGCAGCAGTTCTTCCCCTTCTTCCTTTTTCGAAAATTTCCCTTGCGTTGAGGAGAATGTCGTTTCGCGATAGACGGTTTTCAATTCCCAGTAAGGTTCGGGCTTGAAATTTTCAATTTCCTTCTGGCGGTTTACGATTAGAGCGAGCGTAGGCGTCTGGACACGTCCTATTGATAAAACCTGTTTATTCTGTCCGTAGCGCAGGGTATACAGGCGCGTTGCGTTCATCCCGAGAATCCAGTCGCCTATGGCGCGGGACAATCCGGCTTCATAGAGGTTCTGATATTCGGCCTGATCTTTCAGCGTCCGGAACCCTTCACGTATAGCCTCCTCCGTAAGGGACGATATCCATAGACGGCGGACAGGGCATTTGCATCCGGCTCTCTGCAAGACCCAGCGCTGTATCAGCTCGCCTTCCTGTCCGGCATCACCGCAGTTGATAACTTCTTCTGCATTTTGAATGAGGTTTTCAAGAATATTGAACTGTTTCAGGTATCCCGGATTATCAATCAGTTTAATGCCGAAGCGCGGCGGTATCATCGGCAAAAAGCGCACGTTCCACTGTTTCCAGTCGGGCGAATAATCCTGCGGCTCTTTAAGCGTGCATAAATGACCGAATGTCCAGGAAACCCGGTACCCGTTTCCCTCGATATAACCGTCCTTTTTTTGGGTAGCTCCGAGCGCTTCGGCTATTTCGCGAGCCACGCTTGGTTTTTCGGCGATACATACTTTCATGCGTACATTATTAAATAGTAATCCTTACGGTAACAATAAAGAAGCATTAACATCACTGATATAGTCAAGTATTTCATCGCGTCCTTCTTTATTTTCCGACGAAGAAACGAACAGAGGAGGCAGTTCTTCCCATGTTTCATACAGTTTTTCGCGATAAGCCGTCATATTTTCCGCCAGTTTGCTTTTGCTGATTTTATCGGTTTTTGTAAAGATAATCGAAAAAGGGATGTCACATTCGCCGAGCCATTCCATAAATTCGAGGTCTATCTTTTGCGGCTCGTGGCGGCAGTCAATAAGGACGAAAAGGTTTGTCAGCTGCTCACGTTCGAGGATGTAATTTTCGATTATCGTCCGGATATTTTCGCGTCCTTTTTTGCCTCTTTGAGCATATCCGTATCCCGGCAAATCGACGAGATACCATTCATCATTAATTATAAAATGATTGATCAACTGCGTTTTGCCGGGTTTCTGCGAAGTCATAGCCAACTGCTTATGATTAGTAAGCATATTGATAAGCGATGACTTACCGACGTTCGAACGTCCGGTAAAAGCATACTCCGGCAAACGCCCCTGCGGACACTTTTCAATGTCGGTATTACTGATTACAAATTTTGCGCTTTTTATCTCCATAAGTTAATTTTTAGGAAGGCGAAGATAAGACCTTTTTTTTTGATTTGCAATCTTTGATAAAAAAATGTATTTTTGTTGCGGAATTATTGATATTAAATTTTAAAGAAGGAGAGGGAGTATGAAAGGACAGGAAGATGTATTTAAACGGTTTCACGAGTCTTTCCAAAATATGGACGGACGTTTTCATATTCTTGAACATCGTGTGCCGGTAGAACAGCAGATGGAGTATTTCCGGTTTTCAGACCGGATACGTAAGGCCATGTACAAGATTAATGATGTTGATTACCAGCAATACATGGTCGATTTGAGGGATGACAGCTTATCAAAGGAAAAAAAGAAACGGATTCTTTCGATTTTAGCGTCGTCGAAGCAGGTACGCGCTTACAGGTTACTGGAAAAGTACGTGCAGGAACCCGACCCGGAACTCGTGAACTGGGCTTATATGGCTTTAATGGAAAGCCGGATTACGCTCGAATCCGAATTGTCGGGCGAGAAACAGATTTACATATCCACCGGTTTGGGAGGCAAAGGCGAGAAACTGCGTTTTTATGTTTTGATACTGTCGTCCCGGGATATCCCGTTTCTTGACTATCAAAGCGAAGTTATCGAAAAAGAATTTAGATATGCGCTGCCTAAAAACGATTGTGAAATAGAACGGCTTACGCTTGGCGACAGATATGTGGAACTTGTTTTTTTGATACCCGTGAGAGCTGATATGAAAAGGATACTGGAGGATATTATACGCGAGTGTAATCTGTATGGAAATTTCCTGTCGGAAATTTTTACGGTCACGAATGTCAAGGAGCTTGATCAGGAAGAAGTGAATCATATTGTGGAAAAATACGGGCACGAAGCAGACCGTTAAATCCACACGGCAATTAATAAATACAAAATAATACTATATGTCAAAATTGTCTGTTATAGTTCCATGTTACAATGAAGAAGACGTCATTGCCGAATCATACAGGCGCACGAAATCGGCGCTGGATACGCTTTCCTGTGATGCGGAAATAATATATGTGAACGACGGAAGTTCGGACCGTACACGTCGCATGCTGGATGAGATAGCTGCCGGAGACAAACGGGTTAAGGTGCTGCATTTTTCGCGGAATTTCGGTCATCAGCCGGCTGTTTCGGCAGGCATATACCATTGCGATGCGGATTGGGCGATAATTATGGATGCGGACTTGCAGGACCCTCCCGAATTGATTCCCGATATTCTT
>JAITDQ010000316.1 GCA_031282485.1 Tannerella sp.
TATTCCGAAGCGCTTACCACCATTGACGACTGCTGGGGCGGACAAATACGCTATGGCGGAACCACATTCTTTGAAGTTTTCAGACCTTCGTGGAACGATATTTCAAAACCCAACGACGCACCGGTCAACAATCAATGCGGTTATACCAGTCTCACACATCCATGGAGCGCCGGCGTAACGAAATGGCTGAGCGAAGAAATTGCCGGCGTCAAACCTCTCGCTCCCGGATTCAAGTCGTTTATTTTCAAACCACACCTCTCCGACCGGGTTCGTTGGGTAAAAGGCAGTACGCCCACGCTGAACGGAACGATTTCATTCGCGTTCAACGCCGAAACCGGAAAAGGCGAATGTGTTGTACCTCCCGGAACATCTGCAACGCTTGCTATTCCCAAGACAGGCAGGAAGATAACAAAGGTCAATTTCGCAGGTAAAAATTTGCAGAAACTCAACGAAGACGAGGATTTTATTTATTATTCCGGTTTAACCGAAGGTTCTTACTCGTTCGATGTCGGTTATAAAGGCCATTGGCGTGTTCCCGTGCAGGAACCGTTCACGTATGAATTAAGTCGGCAAGTAGCGGAAGATGTGTTAACTAAAGGCAACTGGACGGGTCGATATGGTACTAAAGGGTATCTCCTGTGCAATTACGACAGTCTGGAACAACACCGGACGCATTTGCCGGATTTCGTTGAATCGGTTCAGTTTGCCAAAAATGCTAATGTCGTCTGGTTGAATCCGGAATGTGCATCTTTGACTGATGAAGCAAAAGATGTCCGAGCGCTCGTATCCGGTTCCGGAGAAGAACGGCGCGGTCTTGGCGCTGTGAGTACTAATGACCCGATAGCCTGTCTCCAGACGATGACCGTCGATATCCGGTGCAAAAAAGTACAGCCATATCAGTTATCGCTCTATTTCGTAGATTGGGAGAAAGACGGACGACGCTCAGCCATAGAGGTTTTTGATCTGGAAAACAAAAAACTCCTGATGCCCGTTTACATGGTTCGGGAATATGAAAACGGCAAATATGTTACGTTCAAGTTCGACCGTCCGGTTCGCATCCGGATTGACCAAGTGAGAGGCAAGAATGCGGTATTGAGTGGAATCTTTTTTGACTAATTTTATGCTCGGAGCCGGTAACGAAACAGGAACACACGCTTTCTTCCGGCATGTATGAGTATGTCAACGACCTGATTGCAATGGGAACGCAAACGGGCAAAGATTTCTATAAGGTTATGGTGACGGCAAACGGTATGGTGCACGACTTCTACGAACGAATCAAGACGGCGACAAAATCGTCCATCGTTTACCGTACGTTTATCACCGGCATTTCGCCCGTCGTACCGGATAAAAGACCGTCCGAATCTGAAAGGCGCATTGCTTATCTTCGTACCAGTGCGATTTCACCGGGGGCAAATGAAGAATCATATCCCCAGGGCTTCCCTTAATTTCTTCACCGCTGTCTCCGGCGAACGGTGTTCGCCGAGGAGCGTGACGAATTTACTTCCTATAATTGCTCCCGAAGCATGATCGCAGGCTGCACGGAATGTCTCCCTGTTACTTATCCCGAACCCGACCATGCGGGGGTTCCGCAACGACATCGCGTTTATGCGGCGGAAATAGGCTTGCTTTTGTTCATCAAACGACTGCTGCGCTCCCGTAGTTGAGGCCGACGATACCATATAAATAAAACCGTCGGTATGTTCATCTATAAAACGGATCCGTTCGTCGGATGTTTCGGGCGTTATCAGCATAATGACCTTGAGGTCGTATTTTTCCGCCACCGGTTTGAAGTCATTCAGGTAGTCGTCGAACGGCAAATCGGGTATGATACAGCCGTCTATGCCACAGTCCCTGCATGACTTGCAGAAACTTTCAAAACCGTATTGCATCACCGGATTCAGGTAGCCCATAAGTAACAGCGGTATTTGCACGCCGTCGCGTATGCCTTCCAGCCGGGCAAACAGTTTACGTAACGACATCCCGTTTCTTAACGCCTGCGTGGAAGCGTCCTGTATGACCGGCCCGTCGGCCATCGGGTCGCTGAACGGGATGCCGATTTCTATCATATCCACGCCGTTTTTCTCCAATACCCGTATCACATCTGCGGTATTGTCAACTTCCGGATATCCGGCGCAAAAATATACCGAAAGAATATCTTTTTTCTTTCTGTCAAACAATGTTTTTATCCTGTTTTCCATATAATGTAAATTTATATTTTTAAATTTAAAACCGTACTATATCGTCCCGTTCGCGGGGAGACGGCGTATTTCACTGATAAAATCCTTCAGTTTCACGATGTCTTTTACGGCGGGCGATATTTCAAAGCCACTGTTAAGGTCGATGCCCGAAAACATCGGATGATTCAGCAAACGTATATCATCCGCACAGTCCGGGGTCAGTCCGCCGCCGAGCAGGAAGGGCGTGTCGCCCTTGTATCCGTCGAGGATAGACCAGTCAAAACGTTTGCCGGAACCGCCATAGCTCGCACATTTCGTATCGAACAGAAAATAATCGACGCAACAACTGTAACTTTCCGTCAACTTAAAATCCGCTTTATCGGCTACCGGAAATGCTTTGATAACGGAATAACCCTGTCTGCGCAATGTTTCGCATGTTTCGGGCGATTCGCTTCCGTGCAGTTGGATGTAATCCAGCCGGTAACGCCGGGCGCAGTCGTTTAACTTTTCCGGCGTTTCGTTTACAAAAACGCCGGCTTTTTTCTTTCCGACAGCCGGTATGGCATTTCCCGATACATACCGTGGAGACCCCGGATAGAAGATGAATCCCATAATATCAATATCAAGAGCTTCAAGGTCGCGTATATTTTCCGGGGCGCGCATCCCGCATACTTTTATTATCATTTCTCATCTGTTTCAATTTTTCCGATAAACGCAGCCAGCGTTTCGCCGGGGTCTTTTGTTTTCATAAAGGTCTCGCCGATAAGGAAACCGCGAAAACCGGCGTCGCGAAGCTGTTTGATAACGTTTACATCCGATATTCCGCTCTCGGAAACGGGTAAGGGCGCGTTGCTCCCTGTTCCCGCTTCGGCCTTCATCCGTTCTATCATACGAAATGAATTGTCAATATCCGTATTAAACGTACCCAGGTTACGGTTATTTACGCCGAGCATATCAACATATTCGTTAAGATGTTGCAATTCTTCCTCTTTATGCACTTCAAGCAATACTTCCATGTCTAACTGGCGGGCTATGGCTGCAAAGGTCTTACATTCCTTCCATGTCAGCGACGCGGCGATAAGTAATACCGCATCGGCGCCCAGCATGCGTGCCTGATACAGCTGGTATTCGTCGATTATAAAATCCTTACGCAGAAGAGGCAGTTTGACGAGGGAACGGGCGCGCCGCAAATCCCCGAAAGAACCGCCGAAAAAATCGCTGTCGGTCAGTATGGAACATGCCGACGCTCCGCCTTTTTCGTAAGCGGGAACAACGTCGTCGACCTTAGCCCCGGGATGCAGCCACCCTTTCGACGGAGAACGCCGCTTGAACTCCGCAATAATACCCGACTGCGACGCCTCAAGCGACCGCCTCATCGAACAGGTCGGAGAACTAAGCTGCTGCGCTCCCGAACCAAGCAAAAAATCCAACGGTACTGCCTTTTTCTGCCGCGCAACCTCCTGCCGTTTATTCGCTACTATTGTTTCTAAAATATCCACTTTTTTTAATGGTTAATGGTTAGTGGTTAATGGTTAATCACTGTTCACTGCTATGAATTTTTTGAGCGTTGACAGGGCTTTGCCGCTTTGCAAAGATTCGCGCGCTTCGGATATGCAATCCTCGATGCTCTTTTCCGGGCATATAACCTGAATGGCAAAAGCGGAATTTGCTATTACACAATCACGCTGCGCTTCGGTTGCCGTATTGTTCAGTACGCGGTCGAAGATTGCGGAGGCGGCTTCCGGCGTATCGCCGCCGTACAAATCCTCATCCCGGCAGCGTTTCATGCCGATCATTTCGGGAGTATAAACTTTTTCCTTTTCCGGCATAGCTACTTTAAATTCCGAAGTGAGAGATATTTCGTCATAGCCGTCGATGCTGTGTACGACGCCGAAGCGTGTGCCGCTCGACTGGTATGTGTAACTGTAAAGACGGAACAGCGGCAGGTTATACACGCCAAGCAATTGATATGCCGGCATTACGGGATTGGCGAGAGGGCCTAAAAGATTAAAAAATGTACGTATGCCGAGATTTTTCCGTATCGACGCAACGGCTTTCATCGCCGGGTTAAAAAACGGGGCGTGAAGATATGCCAGACGGCAGGTATCGAGCGATTCCCGCAGTTTGTCGGCATCTTTTGTGAACTTAACGCCATGCTGTTCAATCACATTACTTGCACCGCTCACCGATGTAGCCCCATAATTGCCGTGTTTCACCACATGATACCCGGCGCCCGCAAGCACGAAACACGCTGCGGTACTGATATTAAACGTGTTCTTCCCGTCGCCGCCCGTTCCCACGATGTCAATCGGCTTATAGTCCGACAAATCGACCGGTACGCGCATCGACAGGAGCGCATCGCGGAATCCCGACAGTTCTTCGACCGAGATGCTGCGCATCAGGAATACGGTTATCAATGCCGATACCTGTTCGCTGTTATATTTTCCTTCGGCAATATCTACCAACGCTTTCTGTGCCTCTTCACGTCTGAGATATTGATGATCAAAGAGGCGATATAATAAATCTTTCATTTCTTTTTATTTTTAAAATTCAACATTCTTTTAACAGTGAATAACGAATAGTGAATAGTGAATAACCATTAACCACTAACCATTAACCACTAATTACTAATCCAGTTTTCCATAATTTTTTTCCCTTGCGGGGTAAGTATTGATTCGGGATGAAACTGTATGCCGCGCACGTCGTACCGGCGATGCCGGAGCGCCATGATCCGTCCTGCTCCGGCGTCGACGGCCGTGACTTCCAGACATTCCGGGAAACCGTCTTCCGAAACGACCCACGAATGATAGCGTCCGGCGCGAAACCACGGTTCCATGCCGTCGAACAACGGGTCTTTTGCCACGACTTTTATATCGGAACATACACCGTGATACACTTCCTTCAGGTTCAAAAGTTTTGCACCGAACACTTCGCCGATTGCCTGCTCCCCGAGGCAAACGCCCAGTATCGACTTGACTGGTGCATACCGTTCTATCAGCGGCAACAGAAGGCCGGCTTCCGACGGGATACCGGGACCGGGGGATAATACGATTTTATCGTAAGCCGCCACTTCGTCCAGCGATATTTTATCGTTGCGGTATACATCCGTATCAACACCCAGCTCAGACAGGATGTGATACAGGTTGTACGTAAAGGAGTCATAATTATCAAATAATAAACATTTCATACGCGATTGCCGTTTTTAGTTTTTCAGTTTTTCCGCTTCTTTTATAGCTTTGTTCAGTGCGCCTAATTTGCTGTCCACTTCTTCAAGTTCACGCTCGTCGTTACTTTTGGCAACAATACCGGCGCCGGCCTGATAATATAAAACATTACTGCGACTGACAAAGGTTCTTATGGTTATCGCCTGATTCAAATCCCCGTTCAATCCGATGAAACCGATACATCCGCCGTATGCTCCGCGGTTATGCTTTTCCAGTCCGGTGATGAGCTGCATGGCACGCACTTTCGGGGCGCCGCTCAGTGTGCCGGCCGGGAACGTGTCGATAAAGGTTTTCACGGAATCGCTGCCGCTTGTGATATCCCCGCTCACACGCGACACAAGGTGCATCACATGGCTGTAATACTGTACTTCCTTGTAAAAATCGACTTTCACATTGACGGCATTACGGCTCAGGTCGTTGCGTGCAAGGTCTACGAGCATTACGTGTTCGGAATTTTCTTTCGGGTCGTTCACTAACGTATCGACACGCTGTCTGTCAATTGCCGCATTGCCCGTCCGAAAAGCCGTTCCGGCAATCGGGTCGATGCTTGCATGGCCGTTTTCTATCTTGCAGTGCGTCTCGGGCGATGAACCGAAAATCCGGAAACCGCCGAAGTCAAAATAAAACAGGTAGGGCGACGGGTTTATGCTGCGAAGCGAACGGTATACCTTGAAATCATCGCCCCGGTAGGCCTGCTCAAAACGACGGCTGAGCACGATCTGGAATACATCGCCGCGCAGACAGTGCCGTATGCCTTCGCGCACCATGGCCTTGTATTCATCATCCGTAACGGACGATGTACGCTCGCCTGTGGTGCGGAAATCGTACGAAGCGAAATTGCGGTTTTCTATCAGCGTCTCAATTTCATTCAGGTGGTCACTTTCGTCCCTGCGGCATAATTCGATAAGCGTAAGTTCGTTATTAAAGTGGTCGAATACGAGCAGGTATTTGTACAGGATATAATACATGTCGGGCGCATCCGTGTCCCGGTGATGATATTCCATGACGGGGATGTTTTCGAAATAACGTACCGCGTCAAAGGCCGTATACCCGAACAACCCGCAACGATGCCGGTCATCGCCCTCAACGTCGAAGCGGTCGAGGAAATCATTCAGCGCTGCGGGTACGGTATACGTTTCGTTTAAGGGTCGGACTTCCTTCGTCCCGTCGGGATACGTCGCCGTCACCTCGCCGGAGTTTATGCCGATGTCGGCCAGCGGACAAATGGCGATGAACGAGAGGCTGTTCTCATTTACATGGAAATCGGAACTTTCCAGGAGTGCGGACTTCGGATATACGTCGCGAAGTTTCAGGTACACGCTGACCGGCGTATGCAGGTCGCCCAGTAATTTTCTTTGAATGGTCTTAAATCTATACATATTATATATGGTTTAATGAATTATTATCGGTCATAAATTTTAAATAGGTTTCCATGTCTTTATCGCCACGGCCGGAAACCGTCAGGACGACAACGTCCTGCGGACGGAAATTGAGTTTGGGCAGTGCGCCCAGCACATGTGCGCTTTCAAGCGCCGGTATGATGCCTTCGAGACGGGTCAGTTCGAAGACGGCCGACAGGGCTTCGCCGTCGTCGACCGCCAGTACGTCGGCACGTTTCGTCGCCGACAGGTTGGCGTGCAGGGGGCCGATTCCGGGATAGTCGAGGCCGGCCGATATGGAATACGGTTCTTCTATCTGCCCGTCTTCGTTCTGCATCACAAGCGTTCGCGCCCCGTGCAGGATTCCTTCCTTCCCCAGACAGATTGTCGCCGCACTCCGGCCGGAACGGATGCCTTCGCCGCCGGCTTCGGCCAGTATGATTTTCACGCGCCGGTCGTCAAGATAGTGATAAATGGTGCCGGCGGCATTACTGCCTCCTCCTACGCAGGCCATGAGGTAATCGGGGTAGTCGCGCCCCTCCGCTTCTTCCAGCTGCTGCTTAATCTCCTCGCTTATAACGGACTGAAGCCTTGCCACCATATCGGGATATGGATGAGGGCCGACCGTCGAACCGATGATGTAAAACGTATCGGAGGGATGACAGCACCAGTCGCGTATCGCCTCGTTTGTTGCATCCTTAAGCGTCATGTTCCCCGAATAGACGGGGACTACCGTTGCTCCGAGCATCCGCATCTTTTTCACGTTCGGCTGCTGGCGTTCGACATCCGTCTTTCCCATGTATACCACGCACGGCATATTCATAAGCGCACAGACCGTGGCCGTTGCCACGCCGTGCTGACCGGCGCCGGTTTCTGCGATTATGCGGGTTTTGCCCATGCTTCGCGCCACGAGGATTTGCCCGATTGTGTTGTTGATTTTATGTGCGCCGGTATGGTTCAGGTCTTCCCGTTTCAGGTATATCCGGCAACCGTATTTTTCGCTTAACCGTTTGGCGTGGTAAAGCGGCGAGGGGCGTCCGACGTACGTGCGCAGTAAACCGTGATATTCCCGTTTGAACGGTTCGCTTTCCAATATTTCCAAATAATTTTCCCGCAAATCTTCCACGCACTTGTGCAGGATTTCCGGTATGTACGCTCCGCCGAAGCGTCCGTAATAGCCTTTTTCATTTACCTGATAACTCATTTTTCGTCTGTTTATTTATTCGTTAATATATTTATACTGTCCAAAAAACCGCATCAAAAAAAGGCCTGTCGTGAGTATGACAGGCCTTTTCCCAGTGTTTCTAAAATACATCATGGATCTGACTACTCACAATATGCATTGCAAGCGCCACCACCAATTTGTATTTGTCATTGACTGATTCATCTTATTATTTCACTTAAAAAAATACGACTGCAAATATACATGCTTTTTTCGAATAAACAAATAATTTGTCACAAAATTTGCAGAATT
>JAITDQ010000337.1 GCA_031282485.1 Tannerella sp.
CAGACTGTTGCCGGCAAGTTTGCCGAAGCGTTCGTGCAGCTGGAAAGATACCGTTCGTCGCACCGGCTGGCGGGACGCGGGGATGTGCGTTATCTGGCGGTTGTTTTCATCGGCAAGGAAAGGTATGAGATGAAAGAATTGTAGAAATATGGAATTTGATTAGAGGACGACGGAATACCATTAGAGAGCGACGGAATACCATTAGAGAATGACAGAATACGATTAGAGGACGATGGAATACCATTAGAGAGAGGTGGAATACCATTAGAGGACGATAGAATACAATTAGAGGACAACAGAATACGATTAGAGGACGACAGAATACGATTAGAGGACAACGGAATACGATTGAAAAACGAAATAATTTGATAAGAGAGTGATAAAAGTGTATTGTTTATTAAAAAGAAATTGACTATGAAAACGAAAAAATTGTTTAAGTGTAAGTTTGAGGACTTGCCGACGATCGGCGAGTTTGCAGTGGGAAGTGCAAAACGGGATTTGGCGGATTTCAGCGGTTTTTCGCTGGTGTTTAACCCGGATACGCTGGATGGAATTGAAATGAAAATTGCCGTCTGCCGGGAGAAAGTGCGTTCGTGGGTGGTTGTGGGTGAATTGAAATCGACGACGGAGAAGCTGAACACCGTGACGCGCAGTCTGCGGGTGAAACTGAATGCGCTGGAGGGCTACGTGAAACTGGCGTCCGGCGAATTGGACGTCAATGTGGCGGATACGGGCATACCGGTCGTAAGGAACGCTATCAGCCGCGGGAACACGGAGGGCGTCATTGCCGGGGTGACGAACGTGCTGGCTGTGGCAAATCGAAACATGAAGGCGCTGGAGGCCAAGGGGATGAAGTCCGCCCTGCTTGACGAAATCGCCGCTACGACGCGGGAAATAAACGCCCTGAACGTGCGGCAGAACGAACTGGAAAGTAAACGCAACCGCCTGACGGAAGAGAATACGGAAGTGTTTAACGACCTGTGGAAAGCCCTGTCGCCGGTGTTCGAAACGGGCAAGGCGCTGTATCGCGGGGTGAACGAGGCGAAGTTGAAAGATTATACGGTAGCGCAGTTAGTGAAACGAATCAATGCGGGAAAGAAAAAAGAGAAGGGGAATAATGGTTAATGATTAATGGTTAATGGTTAATGATTAATGGTTAATGGTTATTGAGCTTGTCGAAATAACGGTTAATGATTAGAAATGGGAGATAAACAGGATGTAACAGTTTTTCTGGGATCGTTTCTGTCTTGTAGAGACGTCCAAACTGGGCGTCTCTACGGGGGCGGAATCTTTACGCCCGGTTGCCGGACATTCATTCCGCAGGGTTATTGAGCCTGTCCGCAGGAGTCGCGGTCAACCCCGGAGCCGGGAAGAATCCGGTACGGGGGAAAGTTTCACTTATTATCCCGACGAATCCCGGGCAAGGGAGTCCGTCGCCGTGCAAAAACGACTGTTACGACGTTTGGGCTTTCGGGAGGGCGTAGTCTATAACCTGAGCGATGTCCGATACATAATGGAAGGTCACGCCTTTCAGGTATTCCGCTTTTATTTCGTTGATGTCTTTTTTGTTTTCGTCCGAGAGGATGATGTATTTTATCCCGGCACGTTTTGCAGCAAGAATTTTTTCCTTGATACCGCCTACGGGGAGGACTTTTCCCCGTAACGTTATCTCGCCCGTCATGGCGAGGTTTTCGCGCACCTTGCGTTTCGTAAATGCGGAGACAAGCGATGTCGCCATTGTTATGCCGGCGCTCGGACCGTCTTTCGGGATAGCACCTTCGGGCACGTGAATATGTACGCTCCGGTCTTCAAACGCCGGTTCGTCTATCTCAAACGCATCGGCATGGGAACGGACATATTCCAGTGCAATCACGGCCGATTCTTTCATCACGTCGCCCAGATTGCCCGTTATGGTAAGTTTCGAGCCTTTGCTTTTGCTTAAACTTGTTTCTACGTAGAGAATCTCTCCGCCTGCGGCAGTCCAGGCAAGTCCGGTCACAACGCCGGCATAGTCGTTTCCCTGGTATTTGTCGGGATTGTATTCCTCGACGCCAAGATATTCGCGTATGTGAGTGGTTGTAATAACCGGGGACAGTTTCTCGCCGGACGCTAACTTGCGCGCTACTTTACGCATCACTTTTGCAATTTTTTTCTCCAGCTCGCGCACTCCGCTTTCGCGCGTATACGAATCAATGATGAGGCGTATGGCCGGCTTGTCGAATTTTATGTTCTCTTCCGTAATCCCGTGCGCATTCATCTGTTTGGGGATGAGATGTTTCAAGGCTATCTGCATTTTTTCCTCGGCTATATATCCGCTTACTTCGATCAGTTCCATGCGATCGAGCAACGGCTGCGAAATCGTATTCAGATTATTTGCCGTGGCGATAAACATGACCTTACTCAAATCATAATCTATATCCAGATAATTATCGTGAAAATGTTCATTCTGTTCCGGGTCGAGCACTTCGAGCAGCGCCGAGGCGGGGTCGCCCTTGAAATCGCTGCCGACCTTATCTATTTCATCGAGAACAAATACGGGATTCGAGGTGCCTGCTTTCTTAATGCTTTCAATGATACGTCCGGCCATTGCGCCAATATACGTACGCCGGTGGCCGCGTATTTCCGCCTCGTCATGAAGTCCGCCTAAGGAAACGCGCATATATTTCCGGTTTAAGGCTTCGGCTATGGATTTGCCGAGCGACGTCTTACCTACTCCCGGCGGGCCGTAAAGGCAGATGATCGGCGAACGCAAATCTTTCTTCAGTTTCAGGACGGCCAAGTGTTCGATGATGCGTTCCTTCACCTTGTCCATCCCGTAATGGTCGCGGTTCAAAATCCGTTCGGCGCGTTTCAGGTTGAAATTGTCTTTGCTGTATTCGCCCCACGGCAGACTTAAAATCTCCCGTACGTACTGCATCTGCATGGAATAATCGGGTGATTGTGGATTCAGGCGTTCGAGTTTGACGACTTCCTTTTCAAATGTTTCGGCTACTTCTTTCGTCCATTTTTTCTTTTTCGCCTTATCGCGCATCTCGTCTACTTCGATATCGTTGATATTGTCGCTTCCAAGTTCCTTTTGTATTGCCTTTATCTGTTGCTGGAGGAAATATTCTTTTTGCTGTTTGTTGATATCTTCGTGCGTCTTCATCTGAATGGACGTTTTCAGTTCTATCAGCTGGTATTCGCGGTTTAAGATAAACAGCAGGCGGTAGGCGCGGTCTTTCAGGTCATTTATAGCCAAGAGTTCCTGTTTGACGGCCGCATCCGAAATGATATTGCAGGATGCGAAATTAATCAGATAGAGGATATTCTGGTTGTTGCGTATGGAGAAAATCAAATCCCGCGGAGGGTCCATGGTGGACGTCAATATCTTAATCGTCAGATCTTTTATTGTTGAAGCGAGCGCATCCAGTTCGCCGTCCTGTTTTTTGGGGCGGGTGTCGTTCAGCACTTCGATTTTGCCGATGAGGAACGGTTCCGTTTCCTTAATTGATTTCAGCCGGAAACGTTTCTTCCCCTGCAGGATAACGGTCGTTGTACCGTCCGGCATCTCAAGCACACGCATGATTTCGGCGATCGTCCCGACTTCATACAAATCCTCAAGCCCCGGTTCGTCAACAGCCGAATCTTTCTGGCAGCTGACGCCTATAAACGTTTTCTTCTGCACGGCATTGCGAACCATACGCATCGACTTGATCCGGCCGGCAATAACGGGCATCGCCACACCGGGAAAAAGCACCATGTTCCGTAGAGGCAGTATGGGCAACAAATCCCCAACTTTTTCCACACCTTCCGAAAAATCTTCATCCTTATCACATTCCATCAGAATCGGAACCGCGACAATCGTTTCGTCAATATCTTCCATTGACTGCTGCATCTGTACTCTAACTATATTTTTTTTATCCATATTTATCTGAAAAGAGGCGCAAAGATAGTGTAAGTTGAGGGGAATACAAAATAATTGGGAATAATCACTACATTTGCACGCAAAATTATACAACATGTCCAATCCGTATTTTCAGTTTAAGCAGTTTTCCGTATGGCACGATAAATGTGCGATGAAGGTCGGGACGGACGGCGTTTTACTTGGCGCGTGGGTACGGGTCGACTCTGCGACATGTTCCGTGCTGGACGTCGGCGCCGGAACGGGGCTTATCGCCCTGATGATCGCACAGCGGCATGCGGAGGCGGAAATTGATGCGGTTGAAATCGACAGGGAGGCTTGCGAACAGGCTTCGGATAACGTCGGAAAGTCGCCGTTCAAAAGCAGGATAAACGTTATTCATCAATCGTTCCCGGAATATGCGACGGCGAAGACGTATGACCTGATCGTTTCGAATCCTCCGTTTTTTGCACATTCGCTGAAAAGCCCGGATCGGAAAAGAAATGCAGCCCGTCATGATGACACGCTTCCGCTCAGGCTGCTGATCGGACATGCGACGGAAATGTTATCCGAAAACGGGCGAATCGCACTCCTCCTGCCCGTTCAGCTTTCCGAAGAACTTGATTTCGTAACCGCCACACACCGGTTATTCCAAACACGCCGCACGGACGTCATTCCGGCGGAAGGGTTAGCGCCCAAACGGTTTCTGACGGAACTCTCCGCCCAAAACCTGCCGAAAAAAACGGATACCCTTGTCCTCGAAACAGCCTGCCGGGAGCGAACCCGGCAATATCGGGAGTTGACCGAAGATTTCTACCTGTAAACGGCAAACGCCACCGGGAATCGTCGCCGCCCACTAAGGATTTTTACCCGCAAGGCCGGCAAAATCCGAAAGACCGGATAACCTGTCCTCAAAAAAGCGGAAGACTTCATTTAAACGCCGCTGCACGTTTTCTACAAATGAAACGCTCGCCGGAGTAAAAACACGAATCGCCGAATTTATCACGGAGACGTTTATTTCTTCCGGTTCCATGACCGGCTCTCCGTCGATATGCATGACACCCGCTTTCTGCCGTATGATCTGCGCTTCCTTTGCCCGGATCATTTTTATCTTACTGTTTTTATCAATCGTTTTCGTAAACAGCTGCAACGCCAGAGTGCCTATGTCAAGTGCATTAAACGGCGAGAGTATCGTGATGTCAATCTTACCGTCACGGATGTCGGCATTCGGTGCGATATAAGCATTATTGCCGTATTGGGAAGCATTTGCGCACGTTATGAGAAAAGCTTTTTCCCTGATTGTATGATTATCAACATTCAGTTCGTACACTTCGGGTTTGTAATTAAGATAATTCTCAACGACATCTTTCACATAAGTCAGGGAGCCACGATGTTTCGCTTTAGCAAACTCTTTACTTATCGTCGCATCAAAACCGACCCCGCAAGTGCAGAAAAACAGCCTTTCATTCGCCTTACAGGCATCTATCTCCGTGGCGTGTCCCGAAAAAATAACATCAACGGCGCTTCGGGCATCCAAGGGTATATTAAGTTCACGCGCCAGCCCGTTCCCCGAACCTTTCGGAATGATGCCCAGCACAACATCCGTATAAAGCAGATTCCGGGCAACCTCGTTCACCGTCCCGTCGCCTCCTACCGCAATCACACAATCCGCGCCGTCGTCCACGGCCTTCAGCGTAAGATCCCTTGCGTGTCCGGCATATTCGGTATATTCAATATCCATGGAAATGCTTTTCCCGAGGCAATACGAAGCGATCATCTCCGGGATTTTATCTTTCGACCCGACACCGGAAACGGGGTTAATTACCGCATATATTTTTTTCAGTTCTTTCTTCATTTACGTTAATTTGACGACAAAGTTACAATTTTACCTCTAAATTATGCGAATGTCACATCTTTTTATTACTTTTGCCCTGTTTTTATGATTCCAATTGAAATAAATTATACAACAGATGAACATATTAAGAGAAAAACTTGCAAAATACGACACTCCTCAGAAAGCGAAAGCTGCAGGAATATACCCATATTTTCGTGAAATAGAAAGCGATCAGGATACCGAAGTGGTTATTAACGGGAAACGGGTGCTGATGTTCGGCTCAAATGCATATTTGGGTCTGACGAATCATCCGAAAGTGAAGGAAGCAGCGATAGAAGCTGTCAGGAAATACGGGACAGGGTGTGCCGGTTCACGCTTCCTGAACGGAACGCTGGACATACACGTACAGCTGGAAAAACGACTGGCCGAATTTGTCGGCAAAGAAGATGCCATATCCTTTTCGACCGGTTTTCAGGTAAACGCAGGCGTCATATCGTGCATCACCGGCCGCGAAGACTATCTGGTCTGGGACGAAGTCGATCATGCATCCATCATAGAAGGCATCCGCCTGTCGTTCTCAACGAAGCTGAAATACAGACACAACGACATGGAGTCGCTGGAAAAACAGCTCCAAAAATGCGACCCGGACAAAATAAAACTCATCGTCACCGACGGCGTTTTCAGCATGGAAGGCGATATCGCCGATCTTCCCGGCATCGTGCGCCTTGCTAAAAAATACAATGCAAGCATCATGGTCGACGAAGCGCACGGCATAGGCGTTTTCGGGAAACAGGGACGCGGCACGTGCAACCATTTCGGCGTGACGGATGACGTAGATCTGGTAATGGGCACATTCAGCAAGTCGTTCGCTTCACTCGGAGGCTTCATCGCTGCCGACCGGGACACGATCAACTATCTGCGGCACCATGCACGGACGTATATCTTCAGCGCAAGCTGTACGCCCGCCTCTATCGCCGCCGCCAACGCAGCCCTGGATATTATGCTGAATGAACCGGAAAGACTCGAACGGTTGTGGACGCTGACGAATTACGCCCTGAACGGCTTCCGCCAAATGGGATGCGAGATTGGAAATACATCCACGCCGATCATCCCGCTCTTCATACGCGATAACGATCTTACGTTCCTTATCGTAAGGGAACTGTTCGATGCCGGGATATTTGTCAACCCGGTCGTTTCGCCGGCCGTGGCGTCTCACGACACGCTGATACGCTTTTCCTTAATGGCAACTCATTCGAAAGAACAGTTGGATTATGCGCTGGAAGCAATTCAAAAGATATTCAGGGAGCATCATCTGATTTAAGTATTGACGGGGAAAAACATGAAATTTATTCAGGGAAAAGGTTGCTGTTGCGGATTGAATGTCAAAGGCTGTTCCCGGGCGAGGAACAAGCTCAATAACTATGACTGGCTGTGTGATGTCAGGGAAGCGCAGACAGCTACCGGTTTTGTGGAAGTTCAATTCAAGAACACGCGTAAGGGATATTTCCTCAACAAAGAACACCTGCCGCTGCAAAAAGGCGATGTCGTAGCCGTAGAATCCGTTCCCGGACACGACATCGGGACTGTGACGCTGACGGGAAAACTCGTGTTGCTGCAGATGAAAAAAAACCGCTACCGTTTTGATGAAGATCCGAAAATCGTATACCGCATTGCCCGGCAACCGGATATTGATAAATTCGAAGAATCCAAAAAACGCGAACACCCGACGATGATCCGCGCCCGGCAAATCGCCGCGGAACTCGACCTTAACATGAAGATCGGCGATGTGGAATATCAGGGCGACGGCAATAAGGCCATATTTTATTATATAGCCGACGAACGCGTTGACTTTCGTCAATTAATAAAGATACTGGCCGAGACGTTTCATGTTCGCGTAGAGATGAAACAGATAGGCGCACGTCAGGAGGCCGGCCGCATCGGCGGCATAGGCCCCTGCGGGCGAGAACTCTGCTGCTCCGCATGGATGAGCAACTTCATTTCGGTAGCTACCGACGCCGCGCGCTATCAGGATTTGTCCATGAACCCCCAGAAACTTGCAGGCCAGTGCGCCAAACTTAAATGCTGTCTTAACTACGAAGTAGATGCTTACGTCGAAGGACGAAAACAGCATCCCTCGCGCAAAATAGAGCTTGTCACGTCCGACAGTACATATTATCACTTCAAAACGGATATCTTCAGGAATGAAATCACGTATTCCACCGACAGGAATCAGCCCGTAAACATTATAACCATATCCGTGCAACGCGCGCTCGACATCATACAAATGAACAGAAAAGGCGAAAAACCGCTCTCCATGCTCCATGATATGGAAATTAAAGAGGAAAAGCGCGATTCGAAAGACATTCTGGATGACAACATTTCCCGTTTTGACAAAGCAAAAAAGAAAAGGAAAAAGAAAAAATCGAACAGCAAAAAAAACGAAGCCTCCGGCGCCGGTGATAAACCAAACAGCGAATAAAGATGAAAACAGATTTCATAATCACCATTATAACGGCTTCATGGCTATGCTTCTCATGCGGCAACGACGTTGTTTACAACAAATTTCAGCCGGTACGGGATAAAGTGTGGGACAAACAGTCGGAATATTATTTCAAGTTTGAGATAAAAGACCGTTCGATACCATATAATATCCAGCTGCAGGTACGCAACAACGACATGTACGATTACCAAAACCTGTGGCTGCTCTGCGAAGAACAGCAGCCCGGCAGTGTTTCGGTACGCGACACGGTAGAATGTATGCTGGCCGATGACTTCGGAAAATGGAACGGCAACGGCATCACGCTTTTCCAAAGCCGTTTCACGCTTCGCGACCACTATTTTTTCCCCGACACGGGACAATATGCGATAAGCCTCCGCCACGGCATGCGCGACGACCGGCTGAAAGGCATAGACGATATCGGGTTACTCATCGAAAAGGCAAAATGAAACCGGCCGGTTGTAATGGGTGAATTTTAAATTAGCGGTTTTGCCGCCGTCGATACGCGCTGCAATACCGCTTTTCATCTCAATGCCATTTGGGGAAATAAATCCTTTACCTTTCTCCATATTGGCAGGATAGTTTTTCTACCATATTGTATTAATGCGCAAAATATAACTACATAAATGTAGAATTTCGCCGCCGGATATTCCGACGGTCAGGTGTATATATTCTTAAATATCAATCTATTATTCTTAGTGGCACGGTTTTTGAATTGTATATGTAAAAAAACCGGTATGCACAAAGCATTCAAGATAACGGCGGACATTGAAATACGGAAAAACGGAAAACTGTTTCTGGACAATAGAAGAATTGAACTCTTACGCCGGATACGTTTTTCCGGTTCCATTCTGGCGGCTTCGAAAGAGATGAAAATATCGTACCAGATGGCATGGACGTATATCAGGGAAATGAACGCTATCTCGCCCCTGCCTGTGGTGACGAGGCAACGGGGCGGACTGAACGGCGGTGGCGCCGAACTGACTGAATATGGACACTCGCTTGTCGGAAGGTTTTTGTCGGTGCGGCAAAAGCACGAAGAATACCTGTCCGTACTGGAAGAAGATATGGATATCTGCTTTTCCAAATCACGGTAATACGGGCAGTTTTTTTCGGATGTCGTTATCTTTTGAATTGTATATCGGTAAAAGAAAGGTTATTTATTAAAGTGGTAAAATATTATGTTTTTAGGGAAAGGAAAAGAAATGATGAAACTTGAGATTAGAAACGCCACGTTAGGTTATCATAACAATGCCGTGTTGCAGGATGTCAATCTGGAATTATCGGCCGGCACGACTACCTGTCTTATCGGACGTAATGGAGCCGGGAAGACAACGCTGTTCAAGTCGTTACTGGGTATTTTGCCGGTGTTGAAAGGCGACATCCTGCTCGACGGGAAGAGTATCCTGCGGTGGAAATGCCGCGATTATGCACGTGTTATCGCTTATGTCCCGCAGGTGCGGACATTAACTCTCCCGTTTACGGCTTTCGATGTCGTGCTGTTCGGACGGACGGCGCACCTGTCGCATTTCGCCTCGCCCGCAAAACATGACCGCCGGATTGCGGACGAATGTCTCGAAAAATTACAGATAAACCACCTGCGCAACCGGATTTTTACGCAACTCAGCGGCGGCGAACAGCAAATGGTCATTGTGGCGAGGGCGCTGGCGCAACAACCGGTATTCCTTGTGATGGACGAGCCGGCTTCGAGCCTCGATTTCGGCAACCAGATAAAAATTATCGCGCAGGTCAACCGCTTGAAAGACGATTCGCTCGGTATCCTGATGGCTACTCATTCGCCCGACCATGCGTTTATGTGCCGTGCCGACGTGATGGTTGTTCACGGCGGACAAATCCGGAAACCGGGATACTGTAACCGGATGATCACCGAAAAGGTATTAAAGGAAATTTACGACGCAGACGTATGTGTCTGTTCGGTCAAAGGAAAATCAAACGAAACAATCCGGACATGCGTTCCGGTAATGAGCTGAGAGATGAAGAT
>JAITDQ010000370.1 GCA_031282485.1 Tannerella sp.
ACCGGACATTGATTCCGACAGATTTGAAGAAAACAATACTATCACATCAATTGAATAAAAACAGTTTAAGAAAGAGAAGCCTGCAATTCGAACCTGTTCCGAGTTGCAGGCTTTTTGCATCACATAATCAGTTATTTTATGAAACAATTAATAACAACAAAATTCTTTCGGCTTTTAGAAAGTAAAAAAATATTCAGGTGTCCGTCTGGATGAAAGCGTATAATGATTTTGTCACTGAATTGTCCGCAGAAAACACCACTGCAACAGACAGGACTGCATATCATAACATGCTTGTATATATATCTGTGGAACTTGCCGGTTTAACAGATGTATCGGAAAAAAATGCAGTAAAATACCGTCAAAAAGCCATTAACATTGTTGACAGACAGATTGAGTTTGTCCGCTGGTAAATGCAAATGCAAACCGTCGCGGAAGTAGAAACGGAAGCACGGATGAAACAGGCGGCATATCAGTCTGTTTGTCTTATTTTTCCCTTTCCCTTTTTTTTCATTGCAAAAAAAACATAAAATCAATCATTGTTTTCCAAACCCGACCGAAAAAATTTCAATATCTAACGGTTAATTATAATTTAATACGTATATTTGCAACCCTAAACCCGTGTGTTTTATGTTTTACGACAGTACTATCATAGTTAATACGCTCAACAAGTCCGGGAAGGGGTTGTATGAGTGCTGGATGATTTGAATTTGTTTCCCTCCTGTGAGTGATTCCATACGGACACGTCCATGGCGGCGCTGCCCTTTTTTACTAAAATTTTCATTAATACATTGTTTATGAACACAACAGCACAACGCGCACCCCGAAGCGCGTCAAATTTCGCTCCGACGGACGAAGCGAATTTATGGGGGATGAACGACCGTATCAGACGGTTACGTAAAGAAACTTTTGAAGCCGAGCCTTCGCTGTCTGTCGAACGGGCGCTTATTGAAACATCTTTTTACAGGGAAAACGAAGGAAAATATCCCGTTCCCGTTCTGAGGGCGCTGAATTATTATGAGATATGCAAACGCAAGACGCTCTATATCGGCAGGGATGAACTGATTGTCGGCGAACGGGGGCCGAAACCCAAAGCCGTGCCCACGTTCCCGGAACTCACGTGCCACAGCGTCGAGGATTTGCATGTGCTCAACACGCGCGAACTTCAGCGCTATACGGTTAGCCGGGAAGATATCGACCTCTACGAACGCGAGGTGATTCCTTTCTGGAAAGGACGGACGATGCGCGAACGTATCTTCGGTCATGTGCCCGAAACGTGGCGGTTGCTTTACGAAGCGGGACTGTTCACCGAATTTATGGAACAGCGCGCCCCGGGACATACCGCGCTCGACGGGAAAATTTACGCCTGCGGACTGCTTGACTTAAAAGCGCGTATCGCCAAAGAGATTGAAAATCTCGACTTCCTGAACGACCCCGAAGCGACGGATAAACAGGAAGAATTGCAGGCCATGTCCATCTCGTGCGACGCGGCGATTTTATTTGCCGAACGTCATGCCGACCTTGCCGACCGGATGTCTGCAACCGAAACCGACCCCGTCAGGCGGCAGGAACTGCTGAAGATTGCGGAAGTATGCCGCCGGGTGCCGGCTCATGCGCCGCGCACGTTCCGGGAAGCCATACAGATGTACTGGTTTGTCCATCTCGGCACAATCACCGAACTGAACGGCTGGGACGCAATGAATCCCGGACATTTCGACCGTCATCTGGCGCCCTTCTACGAAAAGGAAACGGCGGAAGGTACGCTGACAAGAGACGAAGCAAAGGAACTGATGTCATGCTTTTTCATCAAAGTGAACAACCATCCCGCACCTCCCAAAGTAGGAATAACGGCGAAGGAAAGCGGCACATACAACGATTTCACCAACCTCAATATCGGCGGCGTGAATCCCGACGGAAGCGACGCCGTAAGCGAAGTATCGTACATCATGCTTGAGGTCGTGGAAGAACTGCATATCCTCCAGCCCGGCAATTCCATTCATATAAGCAGCCGTACGCCGGAACGTTTCCTCCGCGCGGGATGCAGGGTGATTCGTCAGGGGCACGGTTATCCTTCGGTGTTCAATGCCGATGTTTACATACAGGAGATGATGCGGCAGGGGAAAACCTTGCAGGATGCGCGGGAAGGCGGCTGCAGCGGGTGCATCGAAACGGGCGCTTTCGGGAAAGAGGCTTACCTGCTCACCGGATACCTGAATGTGCCGAAGATTCTCGAAATAACGCTGAACAACGGACGCGACCCCCTGTCGGGAAAACCCGTAAGCATCCGGACCGGCGATGCCTGCGGTTTCAAAACTTTCGACGAACTGTACGCCGCGTTCCTGAAACAGCTGCATTATATCACAGAGCAGAAGATGCGCGTAAGCAATTACATCGACCGCATGTTTGCCAAATACGCGCCGGCAACGTTCCTTTCGCTGTTTATCGACGACTGCATCGCAAAAGGAAAGGATTACTACAACGGCGGCCCGCGCTACAATACGACCTACATCCAGTGTACAGGCCTCGGAACGGTATCCGACAGCCTTTCCGTACTGAAAAAACATGTCTTCGAGGACAGGAGATATACGATGGAAGAACTGCTCCGCGCCCTGTCGGCCAACTTTGAAGGCGCCGAGACCATGCGCCGTTATATCATCAACCGGACGCCGTTCTTCGGAAATGACGACAGTTATGCCGACGACATAGCGGTAAAAGTTTACGACGACCTGTTTGCGGCCATCGACGGCAAACCTAACACGAAAGGCGAGACATTCCATATAAACATGCTCTCCACGACGTGCCACGTATATTTCGGGAAAATGCTCGGCGCCACGCCCAACGGACGGACGGCCGGTTTCGCCATTTCCGACGGGACATCGCCGTCGCACGGCGCCGATACGCACGGCCCTTCCGCCGTAATCAGGTCAATGGGAAAACTCGACCAGATAAAATGCGGAGGCACGTTGCTGAATCTGCGTTTCCTGCCGGGTTTGCTGAAAAGGGAGGAGGACGTCGCCCGGCTGGCGTCCCTGATACGCAGTTATTTTGCGCTCGGCGGACATCATGTGCAGTTCAACATTGTGGACACGGCGACCCTGTATGCAGCGCAGGAAACGCCCGAAAATTACCGCGACCTGCTGGTGCGAATGGCCGGATACAGCGATTATTTCAACGACATGAACGCCGACCTGCAAGCCGACATCATCGCCCGCACCGAACAGGAAAGTTTTTAGCGCCCATAACCCCTGATTTTACGAAGTGAGTCTGTATTTCGATATAAAACGTTACTCCGTCAACGACGGGCCGGGCATCCGGATAACGGTTTTCTTCAAAGGCTGTCCGCTGTCGTGCGTGTGGTGTCACAATCCCGAAGGTATTTCGGCCGGGAAGCAGAAGATGTACGCCGTGAAGAAGTGCATCGGTTGCCGTGCGTGCATCGGAAGTTGTCCGTCCGGCGCACTGACGCTGACATCCGGCGGTATCGCGACCAACAATGAAAAATGCACGGTTTGCGGCAAATGCACTGAAGCATGTCCCGCAAAGGCGATGGAGATATCCGGTACGGCATATACGGCAGATTACCTGATTGGCGAAATAGAAAAAGAAACGGTCGTGATGGATTGCTCCGGAGGAGGCGTCACCTTTTGCGGCGGCGAACCGCTGATTCATCCCGCCACATTACTGGAA
The DNA here is from genome assembly GCA_031282485.1 of Tannerella sp. GTDB lineage: Bacteria > Bacteroidota > Bacteroidia > Bacteroidales > Tannerellaceae > Tannerella. Next base: position 3,685 of record JAITDQ010000370.1, read on the forward strand.
CTGCTTCGCCGGTGCCGCGAACTGGACATTCACCGGGCGGTAGATACGTCGCTGTATGCAAAACCGGACGCCGTCAGGGCGGTAATGAAAGAAACCGACCTTTTCCTGATAGACCTCAAGATGATGGATTCCTCCCGCCACCGGCAATACTGCGGCGTCCCCAACGAACTTATCCTCGCAAACATCCGCTTGGTCGCGGAGGCCGGAAAAGATTTCATCATAAGAATCCCCCT
>JAITDQ010000023.1 GCA_031282485.1 Tannerella sp.
TGATTTTGGACAGGGCGATACACATCTTCTGGATGTCTTCGACGTCGTGAACCATCATGTTTATTTTTCCTTCGAACACGCCGTCTTTCGTTTCTACGATCAAGCGGATGATATTCACATTGAAACTTGATATGGTGCGGGCAATGTCGGTAAGGACGCCGACCCCGTCAATCCCGGTAACATGCAGCGTGGCTTCGAAGGAACTGCTGGTGTGGCTGCTCCAGACGGTCGACAGGATGCGTTCGCCGAAATTGCTTTTGAGGCGGATGCCTAACGGACATGAGCGCTTGTGCACAATAACGCTGTTGTCGTCGTTGATGAAGCCGAACACGTCATCGCCCGGAATCGGTTTGCAGCAGCTTGCGACGACGTAATTGCGACGGAATGCTTCTTCGCGCAGTTCATAAGGCCGTGTCTTGTCGAACAGGGGCTTTTCGGGCGACGCGCCGCCGGGGGGCGTTATTATCAGAGGTTTTTTCTTGCCTACCCCGAATGCTTTCTTTACGTATTTCAAAATCACATTGCCGTTTTTTTCCCGGAGCAGTTTCCGCATGTTTTCCGGGATTGTGACATCTCCCTTTTCGACGGCGTAGTAAAAGTCTTCGCGTTTGGAGAAACCGAAGAATGTGGTCAGTCTGTCGAGGTACGATTGCGTCGGGTCGAGCGTGGCTTTTTTAAAAGCGTCCATGACCTTTTTTTTGCCGGCGTTGGCCGTGTCCTTTCTTTCGCGTCTGAGGACGGATTCTATTTTTGTACGGGCTTTTGCCGTAGTGACATAGTTCAGCCATTCTATTTTCGGGCGCTGGGATTTTGAGGTCAATATTTCGACCTGATCTCCGCTTTCGAGTTTGTGGCTCAGGGGCGCCAAGTGATGATTTATCTTCGCCCCGATGCAGGTATCACCGATACCGGTATGCAGGTCGTAAGCAAAATCGAGGGCGGTAGCGCCTTTCGGGAGGGTTTTCAGTTCGCCTTTGGGGGTAAAGACGAAAATCTCGGCCGAGAAAAGGTTCATTTTTATCGTATCGAGAAAATCGAGCGTGTTCGGATTGGGATTTTCGAGAATTTCGGTGATTGTCTGGAGCCATTTGTCGAGTTCGGTATCTTCCTCCACGTTATTTTCCTTGTATTTCCAGTGAGCGGCGAAGCCTTTTTCGTCGATTTCGTCCATACGTTTGCTGCGTATCTGTATCTCGATCCATTGACCGTCCGGCCCCATGACGGTGAGGTGGAGCGCCTGATATCCGTTGGCTTTCGGGCGGCTCACCCAGTCGCGGAGGCGGTCGGGACGGGTACGGTAGATGTCGGTTATCGCGGCGTAGATGTCCCAGCACAGGTTTTTCTCGTCCACGTCGCCCGTGGGCTGGAAGATGATACGTATGGCGAAAATGTCGTAGATGTCTTCGAACGGAACGCTTTTTGCGTTCATTTTGTTCCATATCGAATAGGCGGACTTGACGCGGGCTTTCATCTCGTACGTCAGGTTGAGTTTCTGCAACCGTTCGTGAACGGGTGAGGCAAAGTTGTCGAACAGGCGCTGGCGCAGTTCCTCCGTATTCTTCAGTTTTTCGTTTATTATCCGGAAATCTTCGGGATGTTCGTATTTGAAGCACAGGTCTTCGAGTTCCGATTTGATGGCAAACAGTCCCAACCGGTGAGCTAACGGCGCGTAGATAAACATCGTTTCGCCGGCAATTTTAAACTGTTTGTCCGTCCGCATGGCGCCCAGCGTGCGCATGTTGTGGAGGCGGTCTGCCATTTTTATCAGGATCACGCGTATGTCGCTGCTCATGGTGAGGAGCAGTTTCCTGAAATTTTCGGCCTGTTTGGAATCCTTCTTGGCGAATATGTCGCCGGAAATCTTTGTCAGTCCGTCCACCAGCTGTGCAATTTTTTCGTTGAACATGTTGGCGATATCCTTCACTTCGTATTCCGTATCTTCGACGACGTCGTGGAGCAGGGCGGCGCAGATAGAGGTTGAGCCAAGCCCCATTTCCCCGCATACGATGCGGGCGACGGCAATGGGGTGCATGATGTAGGGATCTCCGTCGCGGCGCTTAACCCCGGCATGCGCCTGTTTGGCAAAGTTAAACGCTTTCGTTATAAATTCCACCTTACGGCGATGATTGGAACTCAGATATTCACACATAAGAGCTTCAAACTCTTTCTGAATCATCAATTCGTCTTTCATCAACAGGACGTCCTGTTCCTTCTTGCTTTTCTCGCTCATAATGTTCGAGTTTCTTTTTATCCCTGCGGGATTTTTAATATCTGACCGATACGCAGGTTTGCGTCTTTTAATCCGTTGACTTCCCGGAGACGCTGAATGGTTACTCCGGGATATTTTTTAGCAATGGCGTATAACGAATCGCCGGATTTCACCTGATAAGATATATAGCCCTGCTGCGTTTCCGCGTTTCTGACGGCGGTGGTGGCGGTGGCGTTCGTTCCGGCAGGTTCCTTCGTCGCGCCGGCGTTTTTTGCGGCAAAAGCGATTCCGCCGTTATCAATATAAACCGTCAGTTTGCGTCCCTTCACAATGCGCGAGCCGCTTATTCCATTCCATTTCCGCAGATTCTGAGCCGTCACTCCGTATAAATTAGCGATTGTATAAACGTTTTCACCGGTCTGCACGGTATGCGTTATTTTCTCCCTGCGCCGTTCCGGTTCGTCGACGCTGACGGGGGTGCAGTGGGCAAGCAGTTCCTCCATGCGGTGCGCGTACAGCGTATCTTCCTTTTCGATGTAGGCAAAAGTCCGGTCAACAGGCAGGCGCAAGACCGAAGGCTGTATGTTTCCCGGTATGATTTCCCGCTTGTACTGCGGATTATAAAAGCGTATCGCCTCCTTGTCCATTTGCAGGATGTCGGCAATCTGTTCGAAGTGAAGCGCACGTTCGACTATCAGGGTATCGGTCGCTACGGAGAAGTCGGCGCGAACGGGACAGATATTATGTTCGCAATGGTAAGTCATCACATAGGCGACGGCGATGAACAGCGGGACATACGAGCGCGTTTCGCGCGGGAGGTAAGGGAATATTTTCCAGAAATCGGTCTGTCCGCCCGAACGGCGTATGGCCTTGTTCACATTTCCGGGGCCGCAGTTATAGGCGGCAAGCACAAGGTACCAGTCGCCATACAGTTCGTACATCTCTTTAAAATAGCGGCAGGCCGCTTCGGTCGATTTTTCCGGGTCGAGGCGTTCGTCGATGAGGCTGTTTATTTCCAAGCCGTACACTTTGCCGGTGGGCAACATGAACTGCCACAATCCGCTGGCTCCGACGCGCGACTGGACGGTCGGATTAAGAGCGCTTTCGACTACGGCCAGATATTTCAGTTCGAGAGGCAGCCGGTGGGCATCGAGCTTCTGTTCGATCATCGGGAAATAAAAATCGGCCATTCCCATCATATAACGCACCACATTACGCCGGCGTTCGGCATAGAGGTTGATGCATTTGCGTACGGTTTCGTTGTAGGTCATCGGCACGACACAGGGCATTTTTTTCATCCTCAACCTGTATGTCGAATCGGGGAAATAGGGGTTCTGTTCCTCATCTTCACAAAAATCTTCCGGCTTTGAGAAGTGTTTGGCATGCCATCCTTCAAGGAGTTTGTGCATATCGGCGTCGAGGCTTTCGGGTAAAAAGCCTATGATCGAATCAAACGACTGGATACCGGACAGGGTATCAATCACATTCTCCTCATTCTGTTGCGCCGTCGCTGCAACGAACGGAACACAAATCAATGATATTAAAATAAAATACCGCTTTATATCCATAATCTCCGGTTTTAAAAAGTCATACATATATTCAGCCCGAAACTTCGGGAATTGTACAGTGTGGAAGGACGTATCTCCGGCATTACGTGAAAGGACAAATCCGGCGAGACGTCGAAATCAAACATCTGTGCGTCTACATAAGAATCTGCAACGCAAATGAGATAAAATGCAATACTTAAAATAATGCTCAAATCCCGGTAACGGCGGTAAAAGTCTTTACCCGATTTCAGCTGGTTGTGAAAGTTCGTATTGGTCAGGTAGGACACCGGGTCTCTGTTTGCGCCGACAAAATCCTTCCAGTGCTGACTCCAGCTTTCGGGGTCGCTGCCTTCGGGGTCTTTGATATAACTGTCATAATCTCTTTTTATATCAAAATAAGCCCGGCTGTAATCCTGGAGGTTCTTGTTGTTCCACGTTATGGCGTAAATGAAGCCGACAAAACCGCCGTAAACAATCGGCAATTTCCAGTACTGGCGATTGTATATCTGCCCGAATCCCGGAAATATCGCGGCCATGAGGTAGGCCGTTTTAGGATTGGGGGTGAACGACGTTGCGTCTTTAAGCGCCAAGTTCTGTTTCGTCTCTTTCATTATGGCCATTACTGCCGAATCCGAAAGGAGGACGGACAAACTGTCGTCCTTCCGGGAAAAAGTGGAATCGTCACGTGCGATATCATAGCCGTACGTCGTAACGATGCTGTCGTTTAAGAAAAGCGTGGAATCGGCGGTTTTTTTTATTTCGGGGATTGTATCCTGGGCATGTATTATCCCGGTAATGCCTGATGTAAAG